>CALFMX010000188.1 GCA_937902565.1 uncultured Spirochaetales bacterium | reverse complement strand
GCGGCCGCGCAGGTTCAGGCCATTGCGGTACGCGAACTCGCCCAGGCCATTGAGGTACTCGCGCTCATTGAGGGTGCGCAGCACATCGGTGCTGATGAGGACCTCGCTTGCCGGATAGAAGGAGCCGACCATGTTCTTCATGCCCCGGTAATCGATGGCGGTCTTGCCCCCCAGCGAGGCATCGACCATGGCCAAAAGCGTGGTGGGTACCAGGGTGAGCTTGCAGCCGCGCATGTAGACGGAGGCGGCAAAGCCGGCGAGGTCACAGACCACCCCACCGCCGAATCCGATGATCCGGCCATCGCGGGCAAGCCCCTCGTCGAGGGCCGTGGAGATGATCCGTTCGAGGGAGGTGAAGTTCTTCGTGCTCTCACCGCTCTCGAGCACCATATGGGAGGGCGGCAGCTGTTTGAAGAGCTTTGCGGTGTTGGTGTCGAAGATCCACAGCACAGACCGTCCGTAGTTGCCCAGATGGACCGACAGATCCTTGATCCCATCGGCCATGAGGACAACACTCTCACTATTGTTGGCAAGGCGGGCTGTCAGCAACGTTCTCATACTCCTGTTATACCGCACTGTGACCACTTGCACAAGGAGGGTCCGTCTGGGCGTGCTTGCAAAAAATCCCCCATTATCGCACAATGGTGAGCATGCAGATGAGTGGGTATTTTGACAATGCAGCGACTACTGTAATGTCGCAGTCGGCGCTCCAGACCTATGTGGAGACAGCCCGTTCATATCCGGCAAACCCCTCCTCCTCCCACAGCGAAGGGAGGCGGGCCGCGGCCCTCCTCTCCCAGTCAAGGGAGCGGGTCGCCTCACTGCTCAAGACCGAAAGTGAACACATCACCTTCACCGCCGGGGCCACCGAGGCCAATGACATCATCCTCTCCTCCCTCCTGTGGAGACCGCAGAGCGGGCAGGTCGTCTTCAGCGGCATCGAACACTCCTCCATCCTCCAATGGAACCAGCTGCTCGCCCACCTCGGCTGGACCGTCACCACCGTGGCGGCCCCCTCAGGCTTCATCGACCCACAGCAGCTGGCCGCGGCCCTGACGGCCAAGACCCGCCTCGTCTCGGTCATGCTGGTCAACAATACCGTCGGTACCATCCAGGATATAGGTGCCATCCGCAGTGCAGTACGCCGCTTTGAGAGCGAGAGCGGACAGCCACCGATCCATATCCACTCGGACGCCACCCAGGCGCTCGGGAAGATCGATGTCGACCTTGCCCATCTGGGCGTTGACAGCGCCTCCTTCAGCGCCCATAAGTTCCACGGCCCGCGCGGGGTGGGCATCCTCTACAACACCAAGGCCTCCACCCAGAGCCTCAGCCGTGGCGGCGGGCAGGAGCGGGGCCTGAGGGCAGGCACCGAAAACCTTCCGGCCATCGCCGCGATGGTCACCGCCCTCGAAGAGGCGATCGAGGCGCTTGAGGAGAACCGCAGGACGGTCACCGCCTTGAACACGCTGTTGCGCTTTCGGCTCAGGGAGCTTCCCATCATCACACCGGAGGAGCAAAGCTCACCCTACATCCTCACCATCGCCATCCCGTCGCTGCCCAGCGAGGTTGGGGAGCGGATGCTCAGTGACCGCGGCTTCTCTGTCTCAGCAGGATCTGCCTGCTCCCACAATGTCCGGCAGAAGGGAGCGATGGTACACAACGCGATGAGGCTGGACAGCCGGCTTGCCGAAAGTTCACTCCGCATCTCCCTCTCCCCCGACAATACCACAGAGGAGTGTGAGGCCCTCGCCGAGGCGATCCTCACCATCCATAGGAACCACCGATGAACGCAACCGACCAACTTTTCCTGATCCGACTCGGAGAGCTCTCCCTGAAGGGATTGAACCGTGATTTCTTTGAAAAACGGCTGAAAAACAACATCAAGTCAAAGCTCAAGGGGTACAGGACCCACGTCATCACACAGAAGGGGCGCTTCTTCCTCGAGGTCGAGGCAGCCTGCCCCGTCTCCGTGGTGGAGAGCGCCCTCTCGACCACCTTCGGCCTTGTCGGCTTCTCCAAATGCCTGAAAGTCGACAAGAGTGAGGAGGCGATCAGGGGGGCGGCACGCACCCTGATGGAGGAACCCCCCTTCTCTGAGGGCGTGGGGACCTACAAGGCCGAGAGCCGGAGGGCGGACAAGAGCTTCATCTACACCAGCTACCAGCTCGACTGCATCCTCGCCGAGGAGGTGCACCGTGTCCATCCGCTCCTCACCGTCGATGTGCGCAACCCCGAGATGACCATCTACTGCGAGATCAGGGACAAGGCCTACCTCTACACCTCCCCCAAGAAGGGGCTGGGGGGGCTCCCCGTCTCCACCGCCGGCAAGGGGGTGCTCCTGCTCAGCGGGGGCATCGACAGCCCGGTCGCCGGCTACCAGATGGCGCAGCGGGGCCTCAGGATGGAGTGCATCTACTTCCACGCCTATCCCTACACCAGTGATGAGGCGCTTGAGAAGGTCATCACCCTCGCCTCCCTGATCGCCCCCTACATGCAGGGCACACGACTGCACGTCGTCCCCTTCACCGAACCACAGCTCCATATCAAGGCCAAGGCCAAGAGCGATGAGACGACGCTGATGTTCCGCGCTGCGATGATGGAGGTCGCCAACATGATCGCAGAGGAGAGCGAAGCGCTCTGCCTGGTCACCGGGGAGGCGCTGAGCCAGGTGGCGAGCCAGACCGTCGAGGGCCTCGCCTTCAGCGACAGTTACAGCGAGCGCCTCGTCCTCAGGCCCCTGGTCGGCCTCGACAAGGGACAGATCGTCGACATCGCACGGAGGATCGGCACCTATGAGACCTCCATCCTCCCCTATGAGGATTGTTGCACGATCTTCAGTCCCACACACCCGCTCACCCGCCCTGACAAGCAGGTGACCCGCTCCCACTACAGTGACCTTGAAATGCTCCCCTTCCTCAAGGAAGCGGTTGCCAATAGGCAAACGTATGACTTCTCTGCACGAGGAGAGTTGATCGAATAACTGAGAGGCTTTGCATGTTTTCCATCGGCTTGGATATTGGATCTACAACCATGAAAGTCGTTGCCCTTGATGACAACGGCCGTCTGCTCCACCACGCCTATCAGCGTCACTACTCACAGATTGCAGAGACAGCCCTCACGATGCTCTCAGCACTCACCGATCTGGTGGGAGGGGAGCCCATCACCATCACGCTGAGTGGATCGGCCGGCATGGGGCTCTCCCAGAAGCTCGACCTCCCCTTCATCCAGGAGGTGTACGCAACACGCATTGCCGTAACCTCCTACCTCCCCTCAACCGACGTGGTCATCGAGCTCGGTGGTGAAGATGCCAAGATCCTCTTTTTGGGACCCCAGATGGAGGTGAGGATGAACGGGACCTGTGCCGGTGGCACCGGTTCCTTCATCGACCAGATGGCCAGCCTGCTCAATGTGGAGAGCAGTGACCTCGATGAGCTGGCCAAGAGCGCGACGCAGCGCTACTCCATTGCCAGCCGCTGCGGTGTCTTTGCCAAGAGTGATGTGCAACCGCTGCTCAACCAGGGGGCGGCGAAGAGCGACATAGCCCTCTCGATCCTCCACTCGGTGGCAAACCAGACCGTGGCGGGGCTTGCCCAGGGCCGGCCGATCAAGGGCAATGTCGTCTACCTCGGAGGGCCCCTGACATTCCTTTCGTCGCTGCGCCACGTCTTTGACGAAGTCCTCTCCCTCGAGGGGACCTGTCCCGACCACTCCCTCTACTACGTGGCCCTCGGCGCAGCCCTCCACCCCTCCGACCAATCAACGACCCTCGCTGCCTTGATCGAACGCCTCCATTCGACAAACGCCAACAAGACCTTCACCTCAATCGCCCCGCTCTTCGCCTCTGATGAGGAGCGGGAGGCCTTCTTCGCCCGCCATTCGAGCAAAGCCCTGGCAAAGGGCGACCCCACCCTCTACCACGGGGAGGCGTTCCTCGGTGTCGACGCCGGCTCGACGACCGTCAAGGCGGTTGTCATCGACACCGACGGGCGACTGCTCTACAGCCACTACGGGCCCAACAACGGCAACGCGGTGCCGATCGTCCGTGATATCATCACCACCTTCGAGACCACCTACCCCAACATCACCCTGGCCAAGGCGTGCTCCACCGGCTACGGCGAACTCCTGGTCAAGAGCGCCTTCGACTTCGAGTACTCGATCGTGGAGACGATGGCCCACTACAAGAGTGCAAATGCCTTCCTCAATGGCGTGGATTTCATCATCGATATCGGCGGGCAGGACGTGAAGGTGCTTCAGATTGAAAACGGCGTTATGGTCAACTTTCAGATGAACGATAAATGCGCCGCCGGAACAGGGAAGTTCCTGGAGGTTGTGGCTGATCTTTTGGAAACCACAATCGATAAAATTGCTTCGCTTGCCAAAGAGAGT
>CALFMX010000187.1 GCA_937902565.1 uncultured Spirochaetales bacterium | reverse complement strand
AGGTGCTCGAGCCTGCCTTCATACATTTCCCCATCGATGCGCACACACGCATCCTCATCAACCCATCCGGCCGTTTCGTTGAGGGCGGACCTGGTGCCGATACCGGCCTTACAGGCCGCAAGATCATGGTGGACACCTACGGGGGTCTGGCACTCCACGGAGGGGGCGCCTTCAGCGGAAAGGATGCGACCAAGGTGGACCGAAGCGGGGCTTACATGGCACGCATGATCGCCAAGAACATCGTGGCCGCCGGCCTTGCCAAACGCTGCGGGGTAGCAATCTCGTATGCAATCGGAAAGGCCGAACCTGTCGCGGTAAATGTACACACTTTCGCTACAGGAAATATCGACGATGAGCAGCTTGCGGATGCTGTCCGCACAGTCTTCAGCCTCAAGCCGAAGGACATCATCGAGGAGTTGGGGCTGCGCAGTCCCATATACAACCTTACCTCCTGCTACGGCCATTTCGGCAACTCCCTCTTTGCATGGGAACAGGTGAGCGAACGGTATATAGAGGCGCTCAAGGGAGAACTTGATCATGACCATTGAACAGAAACACATCGATGAGTTGCTGCCTGCTGACTACAACCCGCGCAAAGATCTCAAGAGCGGCGATGCCGAGTATGAGAAACTCAAGCGCTCGATCGAGCAGTTCGGCTATGTGGAGCCGGTGATCTGGAACAGGACCACAAGTCGGGTCGTAGGGGGCCACCAGAGGTTGAAAATCCTCAGGGATGCCGGGCACACCGAGCTCGAGTGCGTGGTCGTGGATCTCTCCGAGGACAAGGAGAAGGCCCTCAACATTGCACTGAACAAGATCAGCGGCGAGTGGGACAAGGACAAGCTGGCCTTGCTCATAACCGATCTGCAGGGTCTGGACTTCGACGTATCGCTCACCGGCTTCGACCCGGCAGAGATCGACGACCTGTTCAAGGACTCGCTTGCCGACGGTGTGCATGATGATGACTTCGATGTGGCCTCCGAGCTCGAGAAACCCGCAATCACCAAGAGCGGGGATCTGTGGAAACTGGGAAGACACCGCCTGGTATGCGGTGACAGCACCAAGGCCGAGACATTTGAGCTGCTCATGGCAGGGTCCAAGGCGAACCTGGTGGTCACCGACCCACCCTACAACGTCAACTACGAGGGCTCGGCCGGCAAGATCAAGAACGACAATATGGCAAACGAGGCCTTCGCCCAGTTCCTGCTCGATGCCTTCACGAACACCGCAGAGCACATGGCCGACGATGCCTCCATCTACGTATTCCATGCTGACACCGAAGGGCTGAACTTCAGAAAAGCATTCAGCGAGGCCGGTTTCTACCTGTCGGGTACCTGCATCTGGAAAAAGCAGTCGCTGGTACTCGGTCGATCGCCGTATCAGTGGCAGCACGAGCCGGTGCTCTTCGGATGGAAGAAGAAGGGAAAGCACCTGTGGTACACCGGGCGCAAGGAATCGACCATCTGGGAATTCGACAAGCCCAAGAAGAACGGCGAACATCCTACCATGAAACCGGTGGCCCTCCTGGCCTACCCGATCATGAACTCCTCGATGAGCAACACGCTGGTGCTCGACCCGTTCGGCGGCAGCGGAAGCACCCTGGTCGCCTGTGAGCAGACTGAACGGAGCTGTGCCACCATCGAGCTGGATGAGAAGTACTGCGATGTGATCGTCAGGCGCTACATCGAACTCACCGGCTCGACGTCAGGGGTGACCGTCCAGCGCGACGGATTGGATTACCCCTATGAGGTAGTCGCCTCCCAGGAGGCCCAGGATGGATGAGATCACCCTCGTCACCACTCTCTCGGTATGCCTGTTCGGCTCGGGGGGCATCGTCCTGTGGCTGCTCAACCGGCTTGCAAAAAAAAGCGACGACAGGCTGGCCTATGCCAAGGACCTCAGGGAGATCAAGACCACCATCAGCAGGATCCAGATGGGACTGGTGATGGCCCTGGAGAACGACAAGGTCATCTTCAAGTCGCTGAGGACCCATGAGATCAACGGGGAGAGTGAGGAGCAGGAGAAGAAGATGGACGATTACTTTCTGTCGCTGCTTGGGAGCAAGGGGGAGCATACATGATCCTCAGTGCCATATTACTTGCCTTCGCCGCCTTTTTAGGCTTGGTGATGGAGCTCTACAAGAAAAGCCTTCGCCGTGACAGGGCAAGCGAGAACGAGATCAAGCTGGTCGCCCTCGCCTGCTCGGCGCTCCTGGGATATGTGACATTCCGCATCGTTGCGGGGACCGGCATGGACGGCGGCCTGAACCCCACGCCATACCTGGTGGTCCTGTACACGGTTGCGATCTACCTGCTGCAGCTTCCTGCCTGCATGGCGTTCTGGAAACCACTGGTCAAAAAGTTCATGGAGAGGAAAGCCGATGAATGAAATCATGCAGATACTGATCCTCATCATCCTTGGGTTGCTGGGGATCACACGATTGCAGGCACACAAGACCAAGGACCTGAAAAAGGATATCCAGCAAGCCCAATTTACGGTGAAGAAACGAGAACAGGAATTGGAGAAGATCGATGAAGTACAGCAGAAGATCACCATCATCGAACAAGAAGAGCCGCCTGAAACGATCGAGCCTCCCCCGCGTGGTGATGTTGATGGCCGTCTTGATCGTCTCAACCGGCTGCACAAGCGTGCCAACAGTAGAGGAGAATGACCCGTATCGCCAGGTCCTGGTGTCGATGGCTCCAGAGGCTCCGACGATCCCTGTCTTTCCTCCGTTGAGTTGGTCGTACGGGAACGGTTTGTATTGCATAGCAGAGGCTGATGCCGATGCGCTGTTGGATTACGGGGAGAACGAACTGCTGCTTTTCGCTCACCGCTATAGTCAGTACGTGCGCCAGATACATCTGATCCTGGAGACACTGAGCCAACCATGAATAACTTGGTAGCTTATAAACTTGGCTCGACAAGATACAAATCAGGAAATCGCATTCGTTGTCCCAGGATCACCGTATGCGTTTGCCTTTGGCAATTGCATCCTCAATAGCACGATGACAACATACCCCCAACGGGTTATTGCGAAGACAATCTGAATTCTTCATAGCCCCCGTCAATTCAATGACATCCCGAAGTGTTTCGGCATCGTGCTTCACAACAGCATCCAGGACCTGCTCCTCAGTGACCCTGCTGCAGTAGCAGGCATATTTGGGTATCGCACCATCTTTAAACCAAACGGGAACCTTGAGTTGATCTCTAGTAAAATGGCTTCCATCAATTCCGAAATATACCATATCACAGCTAGGTGACATGCAGATGGCATAGTGGCTACGGGTAACAATATCCCGATATTCTTCCTGTACCAGATGTTCGACCGTCTCCCTATCAACTGGGACTCCCTCAGTTTTGCACAATGGGCATACCAGACTGATTGAATTCTGCTGAGATCGGTCAGGTCCACAACAACCTTGATTATGGGTACTCATAGATTACCTCCAATTGCTCAAGTATCAAGATTATCCATACGTTTGTACAGGGGGTATTGGCAAGTCCTTCATGTAAGCAAGAAAGAATCAACTGCCAGCAACGATAGAACGGATCCAATTACGCTTGCAATTGATTCATTTATACGCGATCAATGCAGCCTGACAAGGAGGGTACACCATGGATGAGATGAACAAGAAACGAATTGAGGTACTCAAACTCCAATACCCAAAGGGATGTACGGTTGAGCTGGTGCACATGGATGACGAGCAAGCCCCACCCAAGGGTACCAAGGGAGTCGTGATCCAGGTGGACGACATCGGGACCTTGCACGTTGCCTGGGAGACCGGCTCGACACTGGGTGTGGTGCCGGGTGTCGACATGGTCAGGAAACCGGGTGAGGAGATCCCCCGGCATAAGATCTTCTAGTGTGCCTTTTCCACTTGAGACGGCAGGTTTCCTGAAGGTCGTCGTAAAGGGAAAGGAAATCCTCAAGGCTCATGACAAGGGTCGACGGATCCTCATCAAGTGCATTGCTGGCGGCGTCGCCCCATGAAAGGATGAAGGTCTTCCATTCCATATCGACGGCCCTTTTTTCAAGCAACTGCGATACCAGTTCCGTTGCCTCATCTCTTTCCAGCCTTCGGTCCTTCAATGGGCCGGAGGCATTGTATCGTGCCCCAAGCTCTCTTCTCACCCGTTTGAACGGGTTACCCGGATAGCCTCTCACACCCTCAAGGAGCCGCCAGCCGTCGTTTCGTGAACGGAAGTACAGATGGTACAGCCTCTCCACGATCATCGGAGGCAGCATCGTAGGAGAGAGCAGCAAGGACGGACAAGCCGGTCCCATCAGGGCGAACAGAGGCTCGAGGTTCATCTCGAAGGCAGGAAGATCACCCAGGGCTGCCTTTCCGACCTCCATCACTCGCACTGATAGCGGGCTCAGCTCCAGGACGAGCATGTCAGCCTCATACAGATGTTCGGTCCCCCCAAGGCCCAGAACGAAGAGCGATGGATTGACCGGGTCGATCGTACCGCAGCCCATGAGGAGCTGGAAGGTTTTCATGCTGATACTGTCCAGTGCCCTGAAAACAGGCACATCATGCATCGTGAATATCGAATTGGTGTTGCTCAAGAGGATCTCCTAGGTTGTTTCTGGTATGGAATCCGGGTTGGGAACCTCATGCATTGTCATACAGGGTCCGTAAAAAGGCAACAAAAATTCGATCCATTCATAATACTAAAATAGTGTATCTTATTTGCTTATATACACTTGCTATATATCCCTCTTTGAGTGATTACTACAGTACGAAGAAAAACACACCAAAGAGAGGTAGACGGCATGGACAAGACAACACGGTTCGGAATCGAAATAGAAATGACAGGCATCACCCGCAAGGACGCAGCCCTGGCTGCCCAGACGGTCCTCGGTGGAGAGCTGCTCTACGGTGGCTCCTACTACGACACCTACGAACTGAAGACCTTCGATGGCCGCACATGGAAGTTCACCTACGACGGATCCATCCGGTGCGAAACCAAGACGCGAGGGATCAAACAGAGTGCATCGCGCCTGTACAGCGTCGAGTTGGTCAGCCCGATCCTCACCTACGAAGCGGACATCGAGAACCTGCAGGAGGTGATCAGGGCACTTCGTAAGGTTGGTGCCTTCACCAACAGCTCCTGCGGCATCCACATCCACCTCGACGGAGAGGAGCACACCCCGCGTTCGATCCGCAACTTCGTGAACATCATCTACGCCCGAAACGACCTGTTCTACAAGGCCCTCGGCATAGAGGCTTCACGGGCACGGTACTGCAAGCGGATGGACGAGCACCTTGTGGCGACCATGAACCGAGCCAAGCCGACCACCTTCGCCAAGATCGAGAGCATCTGGTACGAAGGCTACCGGGGAAACCGGGACGCACACTACCACGAAAGCCGCTACCATTTCTTGAACCTGCACTCTTTCTTCCACGGCCACAAAACTGTCGAGCTACGCGGTTTCAACAGCACCCTCCATGCCGGAGAGGTCAGAAGCTACATCGTCCTTGCCCTTGCGCTGAACACCCAAGCGCTCTCACAAAGCTCGGCGAGCACCAAGAAGCCCCAAGCCGAGAACGAGAAGTTTGCGATGCGCACATACCTCAACCGCATCGGTTTCATCGGCGACGAGTTCAAAGCCTGCCGGGAGCACCTGACCAAGCGCCTCACCGGATCCGCCGCATGGAGACGGCGGGTTGCCGCCTGAAGGGGCGACGGATCTGCAACCTGAGGGCGGGACAACCGCCCTTGGGGTGGTAGAAGACCAAGTGAAGGAGTGTAACAACGATGAAGAAAGTCTATCTGGCCTATGGAAGCAATCTGAACCTCGAACAGAT
>CALFMX010000186.1 GCA_937902565.1 uncultured Spirochaetales bacterium | reverse complement strand
ATCTCGGTGGTAGCCGAGCACGTTGAGTTCAGGCGCGATCGTTCGGAGAAGCCATCAGAGGGCTCCTTTGGCGAGGATTGGGATGATGAGGAAGAGGAGGCGATCGCCCTCTGATGACGCTCTGCCCCTGGCTTCTTTGAAGCTGGGGGCAGTGTCTGGCCCCTGTAGCATATAGTCTTGATAGATCAGCTTTCATTGTATCACCCACTTTCACTATTAGAGTGAAAGTAGTGAATGCAATGAAAGCAATTCAACCGGCCTTAGAAAGCCGTTATTCGATCAACTGATGAATGCAAGCAAGGTATTCTTTACTCCAGAAGCCTTCAACATGCTGATGAATCCATCCATTTTCTCGAAGAGCACTCTATGTTCGAGCGCATGTGAGGACAATCCAGCCGTCTCCAAAAACAATCTTGAGTCCGTTGATGCAGCGAGAAGAGCATCCTTCATCGGGTCATCAATTGGCATCGGTGTATTGTCCTCATCCATATAGAGGAAATAGTACTGCCATATAGCGAGAGCGAGAATCAGGGCATCGACGTTCATCTCTTTTTCCAACCCCTCTTCCAAGGGTCTTAGGATTGCGTTGGCAATCTTCTTTGAACCATCCGAAGCAAGCCGGAGAATGGTATCTGCTATATATGGGTTAGAGAACCTGGATATTAGACTGTCTTTATAGGCAGCAAGATCAAATCCTGGCACCGGAGGAAGGGTACATGAAATCTGCTCCATATAATAATCCCTGATAAATGAACCAATCACCGGGTCTTGAGCAGCCTCATGTACCATCTTTATTCCCATCATGTACGCAGGATAGGAGAGTGCAGAGTGCGAGCCGTTGAGAAGACGTATCTTCATGAGTTCGTATGGCTTGACGTCATCTACGACAAGAGCGCCCGCCTGAGCAAAATCGGGGATTATTGTACATGTGCTGTCCTCGATTACCCACTGGGTGAAGTCTTCGCAATGCACTGGGCAGCTATCTTCAAGATTGTACTCATCTTTCAGCATATCTATATCGTGGGTACTGGTACTGGGAGTAATCCTATCTACCATTGTACAGGGGAAAGCAATTTCATCAGCAACCCAGGATGTGATCTCAGGGTATTTTCTCTCACAGAACTGTATAATGCACCGGCTGAGAATCTTCCCGTTTCCCGGCACATTGTCACAGCTCATGATAGTGACCGGGCTCTGCTTTTCAAACCGTGCTTGCAGGGCTTTCGCAAGGCAGCCTATAGCCGAGATGGGCGCTCCCTCATCCGAAGAGAGATCATGGACAATTGACGGGTTTGCCCAGTCCAGGCTCGCCTCTTCATCAAGATACGTATATCCCTTCTCCGTGATGGTCAGAGTAATGAGTCTTGTGTCTGGAGATGATAGGACTGCGTGGACTGTTTCAGGATCCTCCGTCTGATTGGCATACCCCACAATGGAGCCGTTGATTCTCAGATCCACCGTACCATCCTTGCCCAATGAGAGGACGCTGTATAGGTAATCCTGTTTTGCCAATCCACTGATGAAGTCCGGGTTCGCCGGCATGACATCAACTTCAAAAACTCCTCCCTCCTCAAGACCGGCATTGAGGAGGGAATCCATGTACGTCAGGAAATGAGACCGATGGAAATGTCCCAACCCCATGTGTACATACATCGGTTTCAAAGAAATCCTGTCGTACGATGGCACAGTCAGCCCCATGACTCTCAACGAATCAAGTGTCTTGTTGGAAATAATCATCTGTAACCTCACAGCACTGGAATGAAATCAATTATACCGTAATTGCATCAGTCAACGGCTGTTGTGTCTGCCTTATACTTTACCATAAAGACCGAACACTGAATCAAAAAACTGTAGGCTTTTGGGTATCAAATAGGATGGGACGGAAGTCTGTAGATTGTAACAGAACAGGGGACCTTGGTATCATATCGGTGACTAGGTTTCAGAGGTGGCGTAGCGTGATGTCACCGGTGTGAAGTGGTCTGGGAGGTGTGAGTTGAACAGCAAGAACAAATCGGTTGGGAGACGAACACTGGACAAGCGTGAGAGGGAAAAGCGCACCGTCGAGACGATGATCGGTATCTATTGCCGAGGGAACAGACATGGCGGTGGCAGTACTCTCTGCTCATCATGCGACGAGATCCTGCAGTATGCGAATGAACGGGTCGACCGCTGCCCCTTCATGGAGACGAAGACCTTCTGCAGCAGCTGTACGGTGCACTGCTATAAAGAGGAGATGCGGGAGCGGATTCGCACCATCATGCGCTATAGCGGTCCAAGGATGATCCTCTACCACCCGATCCTGGCAATCCAGCATATCTTCCAGATGAGAAAGGAGCGCAAGAAGACAAGGATCGGCTGATAGGCCCTTCACTCAGTGACGCTGGTCGCTCATCTCATAGGTCTCGCAGAAGCGTGCGGCGAAGGAGGGTTCGATGCCCTGTGCGTCCAGGTGTGGGGTGGCCCCGAAGGAGAGCATCCTCATCGAGGCGAATCCTTTGGTCCGCTCCTCGGTCACCACGGTGGTTATCGAGGAGGGAGCGGCACACATCGTATGCCAA
The DNA here is from genome assembly GCA_937902565.1 of uncultured Spirochaetales bacterium. Lineage (GTDB taxonomy): Bacteria > Spirochaetota > Spirochaetia > Sphaerochaetales > Sphaerochaetaceae > Sphaerochaeta. The sequence continues at coordinate 2,861 of CALFMX010000186.1, read as the reverse complement.
AGGACCATCGGTGAGATGTACAGGAGATGGCCAAGCAGGATGCACATGAGGCCGAAGTGGCAGAAGAAGACATAGGTGTCACTAGTCCCCAGTTCTGTGCGGTAGAGCTTTCCGCTCCTCGTGTAGCCCTTGGTGCTGAGGAACTCATCAAAGGCACGGCACACCTCGCTGTAATGGTGCGCGATGTTGCCTTCCACCATCTCCGGCTCCTCGGCCCACCGATCCTTGCTGAAGAACCGCTCCCTCTCTGTCCAGTTGATCGGTCTCCAGTCCCACGGCACATCGGCAGAGTCCGGGAAGTCGGGCTTGAGTGCGGTGCGATGGGTGAATTCGGTCAGCCAGGGGAGGACAGCCGCCTCGCGGCCGACCCGTTTGAGGGTCAGCGACGCCGTATCCCGCGCCCGTCCGAGCGGGGATACGTAGTAGTCGGTGACCGGAACTCTCTCCATGAATCGGGCCAGTTCCTCGGCCTCGACCCAGCCTTGGGGAGTCAGTGAATCAAGCTCATAGTCAGGGTCTGCGTGACGGATAAACAATAACTTCATAGCGCTACAACGTCACTTCCTTGTTCCCTGTCACCTTCATGTACACCAAGAGCGATATGATCGTGGTGACGGTCAGGATCGTCGCATACGCTGCCGCCACGCCATAGCTACCCCTGCTGACGTAGGTGTAGACGGCGAGTGTCAACGTGATGGTATTGACGTTGTAGAGGATTACCGCGGTCGAGAGCTCGGTGATGATCGTGACCCAGCTGAGGATCGCCCCGCTGATGATGCCATTGCCCATCATCGGGACGGTAATGGTGAAGAAGGTCTTCATCTTGCTGGCGCCCAGCGAGATGGCCGCCTCCTCGATGCTGATCGGGATCTGTTGGAGGACCGCGACCGATGATCTGATCGTGTAGGGTATCCTGCGGATGATCAGGGCGATCACCATGATGGCGACGGTCCCGGTAAGCATGAACGGGCGCTTGCTGAAGCTGAGCACCAGAGCGATTCCGATGACCGAGCCCGGTATGATGTAGGGGACCATCGAGAGGGTGTCGATGACCTTGTTGGCAAAGTTGCTCCTCCTGACGACCAGATAGGCGATCAGGATGGCGAGGACGATCATGATAGCCAGCGCCGTGATGCCGATCTTGAAGGTATTGGGAATCGCTTTCTTCAGGTGGGTGAAGGCGAAGCGGTAGCTGTCGAGTGAGTATCCCGGCACGAAGAGTTTGCCACTGGTCTTCTGGAACGATGAGTAGATGACATAGACTTGGGGCATGAAGGCCAGGGCGACCACAAACCAGCTGTAGACGTTGATCAACACATTCTTGAGGCCGTGTGCCTGCTTCCGCTCGATGGTGTGCAGGGCGTTCATCGTGAAGTGGTGGCGGTTGCTGAAGTAGTTCTGGATGAGGAAGATGCCGGCGGTTATGATGATGCCGATGATGCTCACCGTAGCCCCGAACATATGGTTGCCGCCCGTCTCGGCAAAGTACGCATCATAGATGATGACAGGGAAGGTCTTGTACCCCTCTCCGATGAGCAGCGGCGTGCCGAAGTCGGCGAACGCCCGCATGAAGACGAGGAGGGATGCGGCGATGATCGTCGGCATACAGAGCGGGATCACCACGGTGAGGAACATCTTGGTGCCACTGCGTCCCATGTTGACCGAAGCCTCCAAGAGCGAGTTGTCGATGTTCTTCAGTGCCCCGCAGGTGTAGAGGAATACCAGCGGGAAGAGCTGGAGGGTGAGCACGAGCAGGATGCCCTTGAAGCCGTAGATGCTCCCCACCTTGATCCCGATGCCTGCCAGCAGTTTGGTGAAAATGCCGCTCCGTCCCAAGAGGACGATCCATGAGTACGCCCCGATGAAGGGGGCGGACATGGAGCAGAGGATGATCAGGACCTGCAACAGTGACTTCCCCTTGAGCTCGTACATCTGATAGAAGTAGGCAAGGGGAACCCCCACCAGAAGCGAGATCACGGTGGCTGCCACGCTTACCTTGAGGGAGTTTGAGATGGAACGCACGTAATAGCGCTGGCCGAAGAAAGCCCTGAACCCATCCATGGAGAAGTGTCCATCGGGGTGGACCACCGCTACTTTCAGAAGCCGTGCGAGGGGGTAGACCAGGATGACAGCGTAGAGTGCCAAGATGAGTACGGAGACCAGTTTCCAGACATCTCTCTGCTTTGAATGGAGGGCTTTCATCATCGCGCTCCGTTGTAGGCGTCGAGGTCGTTCACGACCCCTTCGACCAGGTTCCGGTTCCCCTCTGCATCAAAGACATTGATCTTGTCCGTCTTGACGCCGAGCGAGATCTTCGTGCCCTTCTCGATGATGCTGTCAATCTGTGACTCCTGGATGATCTCCGCCCTCTCTCCATTCTCGAAGTGGATGATGTAGTGGGTATTGAGGCCGAGGAAGACGGCATGATCGACGTAGGCGGGTACTCCCTCCTCCCCAAACGGCTTGACATAGAGCTCTTCTGGGCGGATCGAGAGGACCACGTCCTGATCCTTCCTCTCCTCCTTCCTGATGGTATGGAGCTCGACCTTGTGCTCTCCCGGCAGATAGATGAAGGTCTTGCCTCCAGCGACTTCCAGACGGGAGTTGATCAGGTTGGTCAGGCCGATGAACGACGCGACAAAGAGGTTTGCCGGCCGTTGGTAGAGTGCTTTGGGGATTCCGATCTGCTGGATGTCCCCCTCGTTCATGACTGCGATCCGGTCGGAGACTGCCATCGCCTCCTCCTGGTCGTGGGTGACATAGACGGTGGTGATCCCGATCTCGTTCTGGATCTCCTTGATGACGGTACGCATCTCGACACGGAGCTTGGCGTCCAGGTTCGAGAGCGGCTCGTCCATCAA
>CALFMX010000185.1 GCA_937902565.1 uncultured Spirochaetales bacterium | reverse complement strand
AAGCAGCATGAGCTACCTCCTTACCTCACCATTGGGAGGTTGATTCACAAAAGTCCTGCCATCCGCTCCCCGACTATCGGGTAGCGGGTGATCACCTGCGCCAAGCGCAGTGGCAATGTCTCATCACCGTGGTTGTCGGTGGCGAAGAGATCGACCAGGTCCGCCTCGACATATGGGCGTGCATCCCCATTCTCCACTGCTTCCACGTTGCATTGCAAGAGGCAACCAAGCGCTCTCATCTCTTTGAGCAATGGTGCCTGCACGCTGAGCCAGCGGTACCGTTCGACGTGGGCGATGATCGGTACCAGGCCCATCTGACGCAACTCCTCGAGTCGGGCGATGAGCCCAGCTGGAGGAAGCGAGAGGCCGAACTCCACGAGCGCAAAGCGATCGGCGATCGAGAGGGTCTTGAGACTCTCCTGCTCACCGACATAGAGTTCACTGCCAAGATAGGTGGTAATCCCCATCGTGGCTGCAATCTCCTCTGCCCACTCGTAGGTGGAGCGCAACGCCTCGACCCTGGTCGTCACGTAGGGGTTGTAGATGTGCGGGGTGAAGGCGACGGCAGTAAATCCACACTCACTGTAGATTCCCATCATCTTCTCGAATTTCTCCGTTGTCACATACCCATCATCAATGGCTGGCAACAGGTGACAGTGAAGGTCAAATAAGCCCATCTACGCTCCTTGGTTGGAATTATACCCGTAAATTGGAAAAAGTAAAAGCCGAAAGTAAGCTCTCTTGCGTTTTAGGCCATCAAAATTCAATCATCGGCTGTGCTTTTTGCTTGGAATCGTACAAATGATGCTTCACCAGCTCGATCGAACTGACCATATCGGCCATTTCCACCAGTGATTCAGGGGCATTGCGTCCGGTTATGACCAGATGGGGAAACCCCTCCTCCCTCCGGTGGCTCTCAAGATAGCCGACCACTGATTCAGTCGACAGATAGCCGAGGGTGAGGGTGTAGGTGAACTCATCAAGGAGAATCAGGTCACAGGATCGTTCCTCAATCCACCCCTTGACCGTCTCCCACCCCTCGATTGCCAGTTCCCTATTCTTTGCATCGTTGTCACCGATCCATGAAAAGCCTGCGCCCCAGTTCTTCCATTCGACACCGAGGCGCCTGAGGATCTGGTATTCGCCGCTATCAAGGCGTTCAGGATCAAGCTTGATGAACTGGCCGACCTTGCATCGGGCCCCGTGGCCCAGGGCACGCACGACCTGGCCGATGCCCGCCGAACTCTTGCCCTTGCCGTCCCCGGTATAGATGAGGATCAGTGCCATGCCTACTCCGCCACCATGTATTGGGTGAGCAGCAGGCCCTGCCCATCGTCATCGATCTCGCCAGTGATCTGCCGCTCGGCCTTGTCATGGAGACTCTTGGCCTCCTGGATCCTGAGCAGTGCGGCATGGGAGTGCTGCGATCCACTCTGGTGATAGACATCATCCATCAAGGCGAGCGCCTCATCAAGCTTGCCCATCCCCTCCAACAGCAGGGCGGCGTTGTAGCCGGCGGCAAACGAGTGCTGCTGCCACAGCCCATAATAGATGAGGTAGGCTTGCTGGTACTCTCCGTGCTTGACCGCCTTCTCGGCCTCCTTGACGCTCTCGCTCTTCGGCTTTACATCCAAGAGCGAGACGCGCGAGCTCTTCCATGACGGGGCGAGCTGGAGGGCAATCTTCTCACCCATCGACTCTACAATCGAATCGAAGAGCGGGGCAAAGGAGGGGGCGAGGTTGGAGTAGTACGTACGTTCATCGCTGTACGTCTTCAGGTCAGCGCCGTAGGTGCGCGTCCCGATCTTCGTCTCGCGCTCACTGCTGTCGGTGAAGGTCCGGCTGGCAATGACGGTGCCATCACCGGTGTCATAGAGGGTATAGGTCAGTGTCAGCGTCGCCTTCTGCACCAGATAGTAGTCACGTCCCTTGAGCTCGTTGAAGGTGTTGGTGATCTTGATGGTATCCGGCTGTAGTGGTTTGCCCTTATCGGGGTTTTCTAACTCAAGCTCCTTTGTCATTTGCTCATAGTGGTCACGGCCGATGACTTGTTCGGTCGCCTCCATATAGGGGATATCCAGGACCATCAGGGCCCTGACACCCAAGGCAGTGAGGCCGGAGCACCCATCCTTGCCACCGCAGATCTGCGCCATGTACCCATCGGTTTGGCGTGGGCCGAGGACAGTGAAGTAGCCGGTTGAGGAGAGCTCCTTTGTGATGTGGTTCGTTGCCAGGGTCGTGACGGTGGTCGGGATATCCCCCTCCCACCCGCTGTAGAGCGAGAAGTTCGTCTCCTGCAGGCCATCGATCCAGGGGCTCGGGCGACGTATGGAGTCGGGCAACGTTGCCGTGGAGACGGCAAGCTCACGCCGTCCGGCGAGGTTCACCTCGGCGGGAACCAGGTGTCGTACGTGGACCGTGGTGGCACACGACGATGCAAGTATGGCTGTCAGCAGCAGGCCTATGGCCCATTTCATATGTCTCATACATCCTCCGATACATACTCGTGTACCGCCATGATGGCCCGTACCATCCCACTCTCGTTTGCAACTCCCCTGCCGGCGATATCAAAGGCAGTTCCATGGTCCACGCTGGTTCTGAGAAAGGGCAGTCCCCAGGTAACCGAAATCGTCTGGTTGAAGTCGTAGGTCTTGGCGGCAATGTGCCCCTGGTCATGGTAGAGGGAGATGACCGCCCGCCACATGCCACAGCGTGCCTGGTAGAAGACCGAGTCCGCCCCTATGGGGCCGACGACATCCACGCCCCGCTCCCTCGCCCGCTCGATCGCTGGTGTTATATAGAGGCGCTCCTCGTCACCGAAGAGCCCGCCATCCCCTCCATGGGGATTGAGGGCGGCGACGGCCAACGGAAGGCGGTGGTCAAAACCGGGTGAGGAGGCGGTGATGCGATCGCACTCCAGTATTGTCTCCAGGAGGCTCTCCTCGGTAACCGCATCACAGGCAGCACGCAGCGAGAGGTGGCGGCTATGGAAGAAGATCTTGAGCCTGTGGGTGTCGAACATTGTCACCGCCTTGGGCGATCCGGTCAGTGTCTGCAGGATTTCCGTATGTCCGATCTCAGAAATGCCAGCGGCCTTGAGGGCCTCCTTGTGCAGTGGGGTGGTCGCCATGGCGTAGGCATACCCCTCCTCGATCAGAGCGGTGGCCACCCTGATCGCCTCATAGGCCGCACGCCCGCACTCACCGCTGATCCTCCCATAGACAAAGGCAGCCGGATCGACGATCCTCAAGGCGTACAGGATGGTGGCACCACCCTCGTCCATGGCTCGCTCCAGTGCCGCTCGGTCACTGACGATATGGTCAAAGCCGAAGTCGAGGTTCAGGTCGGTGGCTGTCCGCTCAAGGATGGCTTGGTCGGCGACGACAATGAAACCAGTGGCGTTGGAACGGGGGATATGGGCAAGCGCCTTGAGCAAGATTTCCCCGCCTATGCCTGCAGGGTCCCCTCCGGGGATGGCGAGGTATGTGCGTAGATGCGCATTCATGCCCCCATGATATCAGTGACAATATCCACTGTCCAGATAACTTGGGCGATTGACAACGGCCAAACCATCTTTTATGTTGGTAGACACCAAGACTTTCACACACGTATAGAGGAGTTCCCGCATGGCCAAAGACCGTGATGATGAAGAGTTTGATGATGAGGAAGATCGCTACTTCAGCAGGATGGAGGAAGAGGAAGAAGCCTACTATGCTGATATGTTCGATCGCGAGGAGATGATTGACTTCACCGACAGCGATGATGAGATCATCGATGACGATGACGACGAGGAGGAGTTGCTCGGGGACCAGTTCATGGTCGATGGCGACGAGTCATACGAAGATGAGTTCTACGATGACGAAGACGACTTCGACGATTGGAGCGACGACGACTTCTAATTCTTCCGCATCATCCGGACGCAACCTCCCGAAAGGGAGGTTTTGTATGCTTATAGCCCGTATTTTGTGCATATTTAGTGAATGAATATTCAGATTATTGTATATAAATGTTTACAAAGAGGGTTATGTACGGTATAGTGCCTCACATGACCGGCACCGGTCCATGGTTTGGAGGTAAAGAGATGAAACGTACGCGCAATCTTCTGTTGATCGGCTTGGTTCTGTCACTGATCTGTCCTCTGGCGCTCTTTGCTGGTGGTAGCAGTGAAGCCAAGGGTTCTGGTTATCGGGTCGGAGTCTCCAAACTCCTGCCCCACCCCGCTCTCGATGCTGTCGAGCAAGGTCTGCAGGACTACCTGAAGACCACCGGGCTCGAAATCTCCTACGACCTGCAGAATGCCAATGGGGACATCTCCACGGCAAGCTCGATCGCCCAGAAGTTCAAGAGCGACAAGGTCGATGTGGCAGTCGGCATCGCCACCCCGTCGGCCCAGGCCCTCTCCCAGGTCTTTCCCCCCACCGTCTCCACCCCGGTGATCTTCAGCGCTGTCACCGATGCCGATGAGGCGGGCCTTGTGGCGGCCAATATCGCCGGTGTCTCGGACATGAACCCTGTGGAGGAGCAGATCAAGCTGCTCATCGACATCACCGGTGCAACGCGTATCGGCAACATCTACGCAAGTGGCGAGGCCAATGGCGTTGTCCTGATGGAGATGGCCAAGGCCGCCTGCGCCAAGTTCGGTGTCGAGTTCGTCGCCAGCGCCATCAGCAACTCAAGCGAGGTCAAGATGGCGGCCCAGTCGATCATCGACCGGGTGGATGCCATCTACATCGCCACCGACAATGCGGTCATCAGCGCGCTGGCCAGTATCGATGATGTGGCCACCAAGGCCAACAAGGTCCTCTTCAGCTCCGATCCCAGTGGCGTCGAGGGACTGAACGTCATGATCGCCTGGGGCTTCGACTACTACAACATCGGCATCGAGACCGGCAAGGTGATCGAGCGGGTGCTCAAGGGCGAGAAGGCCGGGGACATCGGGACGGTGTATATCACTGACCCTGCGAAGTTTGAACTGTGGTTCAACCTTGATACTGCCGCAAAGCTTGGCTATACTGTCCCGCAGTCGTTGCAGGACGCGGCTGCCGTCCTCATCAAGGATGGAAAGAAGATTTCGCAGTGAACTAAAGCGATGCAGATCCGCCGTCCTTCACATGGGTGGCGGATTTTTTTGCTTTCGAGGTACGCATGATAGAAGGAATTTTTGTTGACGGGCTGGTCTTTTCGATCATGGTGATCGGGATCTTGATCTCATACCGGATTCTCGACTTTGCCGACCTGACCTGTGATGGTTCGGTCGCGACCGGGGCCGCCATCGCGACGATGGCCATTGTCTCGGGCTTTCCCATCACCGTAGCGCTCCTCTTCGCCTTCCTTGGCGGGGTTCTCGCCGGGATGGTCACCGCAACGATCCACAACAAACTGAAGATCCCCGGCCTCCTGGCAGGAATCCTGACCATGACGATGCTCTACTCCATCAACCTCCGGATCTTGGGAAACAAGGCGAACGTGCCGCTTCTGCGGGTGACCACCCTCTATACCAAGCTACCCACCATCTTCAGCTTCATGGCCCCCGAGTGGGCTTCGCTGGTGGGGACCCTTCTGGTGGTCCTGCTGGTCAAATCGATAATCGACGTCTTCTTTCGCACCGACCTGGGCGTCTCCATGGGAGCCATGGGCGGCAATGAGCAGATGGTCATCAGCCAGGGGATCAACCCCGAGCTGCTCAAGATGATGGGCATCGGCCTCTCCAACGGCCTCATCGCCCTCAGCGGCGGGCTCCTGGCCCAGTACCAGGGCTTTGCCGATGCCAACCTCGGCCAGGGCATGGTCGTCCAGGGCCTTGCAGCGATCATGATCGGTGAGTTCCTCTTCTCCAGCAACCGGATCAGCCTCCTGACGCTCCGGGCGATCTTCGGGGCCATCATCTACAAAGCACTGATGTTCTTCGGACGCAAGTACGGCTACCTGGTCAACATCACCCCCAACGACTTCAAGTTGCTTACCGGTATCCTCGTCATCGCCAGTCTGTTCATCGCCCAGACGCGCAGCGCCGCCTCCTCCGCCGGAGCGAAGCGCAAGGCGATCGCCCGTTCACAGCAACGGCGCGACACCATGGAGGAGGAGTCCCATGCTTGATCTTAATTCCATCACCAAGGTCTTCTACCCCGGGACCGTCAATGAGAACCTCGCCATCGATGACGTGAACCTCCACGTCAACAAGGGTGATGTCATCTGCATCGTCGGCTCCAACGGCAGTGGCAAGTCAACCCTCTTCAACCTCATCGCCGGCACCTACCCGGTGACCGCCGGCACGATGACCTTCGACGGGGCGGACATCACCAACAAACCCGAGTACCGCCGTGCGATGACCATCGGGCGGATCTTCCAGGATCCGACCAGGGGGACAGCCGCCAACATGTCCATAGAGGACAACATGATCACCGCCGAGACGAAGGGGATGAAGGGACTGCGCATCAGCCTCAACAACGAGAAGCGCCAGCAGTACCGCACGCTCCTCTCCCTCATCGGCCTCGAGGATCGCCTCAAGGACAACGTAGGCCTTCTCAGCGGCGGTCAGCGCCAGGCCCTCACCCTCCTGATGATGGTGATGAGCAGACCCAAGATGGTGTTGCTCGATGAGCATACCGCCGCCCTCGACCCCCGTAACGCCCAGACGGTCATGGACCTGACCGAGCGCTTCATAGGGGAGCACCAGCTCACCGCCATGATGATCACCCACAACATGCAGGCAGCCATCGACTTCGGCAACCGCCTGATCATGATGGACGAGGGGAGGATCATCTTTGATGTCAGTGGGGAGGAGAAGTCCAGCCTGACGGTAGAGAAGTTGGTACGCCTCTTCAGGGACCTCAGCAATAAAACCTACGCACACGACGCCGGCTTGCTCACCAAAGAGTAAGAACCCACTTGAGCAGACGGGCATTACCACCTACACTAGGGTGAGGTCCAATCCATGAACCAAGCTGAGCCCGACCGGTCGTCCCATATGTTCGATCGGCGATTTCTTGTAACGCTGATCATCCCGCTGGTCATCGAGCAGCTGCTCGCTGTCTCGATCGGGATGGCGGACACCGTCATGGTTGCACGTGTCGGGGAATCAGCCGTCAGTGCCATCAGCCTTGTCGATGCCATCACCGTCCTCATCGTCACCCTCTTTGCAGCCTTCGCCACCGGTGGTGCGGTCGTGGCAAGCCAGTACCTCGGACGCAAGGATGTAGCAAGTGCCAACACCGCAGCCGCGCAGTTGCTCCTCCTCTCCCTCGTCGTCTCCACCCTGCTGTTGGTCATCTGCATGCCGATCCGCTCCCGGATCATCTCCTGGATCTTCGGTGCCATCGACAGTGAAGTGCTCGCCTTCGGATCGACGTACTTTCTCTACATCCTCGCATCCCTACCCTTCTTGGCGACCTACAACGCCTGTGCCGCCCTCTTCCGTTCGATGGGCAACAGCCGGGTCTCGCTCTGGGTAAGTGTGGTGATGAACGTGCTCAACATCGGCGGGAACGCCTACTTCATCTATGGGGTCAAGATGGGTGTTGCCGGTGCAGGGCTCTCGACCCTGCTCAGCCGGGTCATCGGGGCGGTGGTCATGCTGAACCTTATCACCAACCCATCCAACGTCATCTCGATCCGCTCCATCCGCAGCCTCAGCTGGAGGCCGGAGATGGTCAAGCGGATCTTGCGCATCGGCGTCCCCAATGGCATCGAGAGCAGTGTCTTCCAGATCGGCAAGTTGATGGTTCAGGGTTTCATCACCGTCTTCGGCACCGCCTCGATCGCCGCCAATGCCATCTCCTCGTCGGTGACCTCGTTCATCAACATCCCCGGGGGGGCCATCGGGCTCGCCTCGATCACCATCATCGGCCAAGCCGTGGGGGCACGCCGCCACGACGAGGCCTTCTACTGGGGCAAGCGTCTGCTGCTCCTCTCCTATATGGCGATGGGCGTGCTCGCCGTCCCCCTCTACTTCCTGGCCCCGACGGTGGTGAAGGTCTTCAACCTATCGGCCGAAGCACGTGAAATCTCGGTCATCGTGATCAGGATGACCATGGTGGCAGGAACCGTGCTCTGGTCACCGGCCTTCGCCATCCCGAACTTCCTGCGTGCCGCCGGTGATGCCAAATACACGATGGGCGTCTCGATGTTCAGCATGTGGGCCTTTCGCGTCGGTGGCAGCTATGCGCTGGCCATCGGCCTCGGCTGGGGGGTCTACGGGGTGTGGATCGGCATGTACTTCGACTGGCTCTGTCGGGGGGTCTTCTTTACCCAGCGCTTCTGGCGCCGCAAGTGGCAGACCAAGACCCTGATCTAATCCTCCAGCCGCTGCCAGAGCTTCTCAAGCGAGTAGAACTCGCGCATCTCGCTGCTCATCAGGTGGATGATGATATCCCCACAGTCGATGAGCTCCCACCCCTCGCCATCGGGATTTTTGTGCCGGTTGGCCACCTCCAAGCCCAGGGTGTTCAGCTCCCCCCAGATCTGGTGGGCCACACCCCTGAGGTGTGCGGAGCTCGAGACCGTTGCAATGACAAAGCAATCGGTCCACGAACAGTCGGGTCTCAGATCGACGATCGAGACATCACTGCACCTATGCTCCTCAAGGAATCGGCCGATTGCCTCCGCCTTGGTGATGATTGTATCTTCCATGAGCCATTATCTCCTTCTCATATACCGTCTGACTTCATCAATGTAGTCGTGCAGCCACTCGTCTGTAATGCCATCTGCGCTGATGCGTCCCCGCAGATCGAAGAGCTCGGCAGATTTCATCTTGGCAAGATTGGTGAAGCTGTCACCCTCCCCGCTGACTGTGGCAAGTGTATCGGCCAAGCGTGTTTTCCTCAAGGTGGGTGCACCCGCGATCAGGAGATCCACAAGGGCCTGTCCATCGCTGTCCCCGCTCCTCTCCACCGCGGCAAGGGTTTGCAGCACACTGACAAGTTCGTCCAGCCCTTCTGCCTCACACTGCTCGATGGCAACGCCATCGAACAGAGCCCGGTCCACGCCTTCGAAGAGCAGGATTGCCATCTGCCGATTCTCGACGATGGTGAGGATGACCACCTCGTCACACGCCAGGGCACGCACCTCTCGACCGTGGCTGCAGGAGAGGAGGGAGAGGAGCAGTGCCACCAGCAGGGCTGTCGCCACTCCCCTCTTCACCGCCCCAGCTCCTCTTCCAGATAGCGGTAAAACGCCCTGCCTGCGAGGGAGGCCTCCCGCCCGGAGTCCCTCCGCCACCGCCACTCGCGTTCGATGATCTTCATGCAGAGCGCCTCGATCGTCTCCTCCTCCAGCAGGCGGGCACGATCGGTGTCGTCAAGGTAGGTACGGGTGGGCTCGATGTAGTCGGCGCAGAAGATTATCTGGCCAAAGGTCCCCATCTCACTGCTGCCAAGGGTGTGGTGGCGCACCGCCAACACCTGCTGTCCGTCCATCCCCGCCTGGGCGAGGATGGCAGCCCCCACCGGGGCGTGGAGGAGGACCGGGTGGGCCATCTCCTCCTCGCTTACTGCAAGATTATGCTCCCGGGCATAGCGGACCAACGCCTCGCTGTCCCACTCCCGTGCAATGTCGTGGTAGAGGCCGGTGGGGTAGAGCTTCTCATCACTGCAGTGGAGGTCGTAGCGCTTGTTGATCGCGATAGCCGTCTCTGCCACACCGCGGAAGTGGGCAAGCCGCTTGGCGCTGAGGTTGAAGTCAATGGCGATAGAGTTGTTCACGTTCAATGTAGGTGACCACCTCGGGGCTCATCAGGGAGGCGAGATCATCGGGCAGAGCCTGGCCGCTTGCCACCTGTTGCAGGCCGTCTCGAATCTTCGTGGAGCTATCCTCCATCAGCGCATTATCGAGAGCGTTGGAAGGGCAGGGGGTAACCATCCACAGGCTTATCCTTACCGGATACCTCAGGGCGCTGACCGACCTCAACGAACTGAAGGAGAAGGAGGTCCCTCCCGCCAAGATCTACATCC
>CALFMX010000184.1 GCA_937902565.1 uncultured Spirochaetales bacterium | reverse complement strand
CTTGAAGCGGCTGACGGTCAAGGTGGTGGTGAAGTGTTCGATCCCCAGCTCGACCGCCTTGGCCCGGGCCTCCTTGAGGTTGTAGGCAAAGCACGCTTCACACCGCAAGCCGCCCTCCCGCTCTGCCTCCAGGCCACTGACAGCGGCGAGCCACCGTTCGTGGTCATACTCCCCCTTGATAACCTCAAGCCCGTGGAGCCGGGCGACCTTCAGGAGCTCCCCATAGCGCAGGGTATGTTCGGCTTCGGGGAAGATATTGGAGTTGGGAAAGTAGAGCACGACCTGCCACCCATCGCCAAGGAGGCGCTCGATGGAGGCGGTGCTGCACGGACCACAGCAGACATGGAGGAGGATTGTCATAGGTGCAGGATAGGGCAAAGCGTAGAGCCCTTGCAAGGGCCCTCTCTTGACTGATAGAGTAAACAGGTGTTGGGAGGCATCTATGAAAGGCAAGAAAAATCTCGGACTCTGGCTATCGCTCCTGGTCACCGTGGTGATCATCGTTCTCAAGATTCCACCGCTCTACAAGGTGGCGCTGTTCGCCCTCTTCATAGCCGGTCTCCTCTTCATCCGCCGGGGCATCTTCCCCTATATGAAGGCCAACAAGAAGGTCACCAGCACCAACAGCGATGACTGGCCCGCGGCGTTTCCACTCTACCGCAAAGCGATCAAGGCGGGTATCCAGAAACCCTACGTCATCACGGCGGCGAGCATGTTCCTGCAACGCGGGGATCGTGAGGAGGGCAAGCAGATCCTCCTCGATTACCTCGCCTCATCCAAGGGAAAGGACCCGGCACTGGACGGGGTAGCCAAGACGATGCTCAGCATGGCCTATTGGATGGAGGGGGATTTGGAGCATGCCCTCAGCGTGGTCGATGAGGTCCACCAAAGCGGGCAACGGGACAAGAACCTCTATATCAACTACTCCACCTACCTCATCGAGGATGGGCAGCGGGAGCGCGCCCAGAGCCTGATCGATGAGGCGAGGGACAACAACCACGAGAGCCCGGGCATCCTCGACAACCAAGGGTGGCTCTACATCCTTTCAGGTCGCTGGGAGGAGGCTGAGGAGCTCTTCGGCGATTTGGTCAGCCGTGGGCCCCGCTTCGCCGAGCCCTTCGTCCACTACGCCCAAGTCCTCATCCACTTCGGCGAGGTCCAGGCGGCCATCGAGCAACTTGAAAGTGCCACCGGGTGCACCTTCTCAAATACCTCCGCCATGAAAGAGGGGACAGTACGGGCCCTCTTGGACGGTCTCAAGGACCCGAAGACGCGCATCAACTCTGCCAAGGCGATCGACCGTGACCCGGCTGCAGTGGCGAGCGGGCGCCTGCCTGCCCCGATCAAGGGGGAGGCGGAACCAAGCGAGGAGGCCTTCCTGCCTGGCTTTGCCGTCCGTAGCCGCAAGAAGATCGAGCGCATCAAACCTCAGGAGCGTGAACCAAATCTCGAGCTCACCGAGGAGGACCTGGCGCTCATCGAAGAGCTGGAGCGATCATAGGGAGAGCGTAAAGGCCAATCCCCAGACAAAACCACCTGCCGCCTGATCCCACCCGCCATAGATCGTGGTGGGCAGCGTACTGATGCCCAAAAGTGAAATCTCGGTGTGGAGCTCCAGCCCCAGGCTGACCTTGGGGTTGAAGGAGTTGGCGGCAAAGAGCAGGTCGGTGTAGATGGCAATCGAGCTGTTCTTGATGAGCAACACCTCCCCGAGGGAGGGACTGAAGCCTACAGGGCGCCAGCCGATGGTGGTGTTCAACCCCACCAGGTGATTGGCTGGGTTGGAGGTGGTATTGAGTTCATGGCCTTGGCTGCGCAGGGCCTTGTCAGCGGAGTGAAAGCCGTCCGAGGTGAAGAGGGGGACATCCCCGCCTCCGTCGAGGGCGAACCGCCCCCATCCGACGACCTCTCCCCAGAGGCCTATCGGCTCGTAGAGCACCTCAGAGCTGGCCTTGAAATCGATGAACGACCGTACCGCTCCATAGTCCCCCAAGAGCTGGTAGGAGAGCGAGAGGCCGGCGCTATCGAGTTGCCAGGGTTTCTCCTGGTCGAGGTTCAGCTCCGCCTCGAAGCGGGAGGTGGCGAGGAAGGTGTGCCCTGTCCAGTACTGGTAGTGCGAGGTATCGTCAAAGACCGAGAGGTGTTCATAGGATTGGGAGAGGGAGAGGCGCAGCTGGTCGGAGAGGGTGAGGTACCTCCCCTCCACATTGGCTCCCAACGAGAGGAGGGGAAGGCCGGCGCCCACATCATAGAGGAGGGAGGTGTAGAGGGAGCCCCGGAGGTGGGAGAAGAGGTAGTAGTCCGCCTTTGCCGTGAAGGCGGGCATGGCGCTGAAGGTGTCACTGCTGGCGAGGCTGAAGGTCCCGCCGAGAGCCGCCCTCACCCCAAGGTCCCCGGTGGCAAAGGCGTACCCGAGACCAAGGTTGAAGTCGTCGGTCAGGTCGGTTCTCCCCTCGGTGGCCAGGGTGGGACCGACGATGTGGCTGGGACTGTGCATCGTCACATGCTCATAGAGCGGGTAGCTATCCTGGCTCTTGTTGAGTTTCACCTGCAGGGAGCTGCGCAGCTCGGAGAGCTCGGCCCACTGCTGCCCCCTCGGAAGGGAGGCGAGCTTCTCCTTCTGGCCCCGGGCTGACTCATACCCCTTCTGGGCCAGGTACTCGACCTTCGAGAACTCCATGAAGGAGACATCCTCGACCGCGTTGCGGATCCAGATGACATCATCAAGGTGCCTCTTGAGCTCCTCCACCCCCCGCCGTCGCTTGCCGATGTCGAAGGAGACGTTGAGGATTGTCAGGGGGTCCTTCAAATCGAGGGTGTCGAGGTCGTAGAAGGTGGTCGATACGATGACTGTATCGGCATACTCGAAGGCGAGGTTTACCGGCACCAGGTTGGTGATGCCTCCGTCGATGAGGAGGTGGCCATGGAACTCGACCGGGCTGAAGTAGACAGGCAGGGCATAGCTCGCCTCCAGGACGGTGTAGAAGTTCCCTTCGCTGATGAGGACCGTGCGTTTGGTCACCAGGTCTTCGGTGGCCACGATGATCGGGATGGTGAGATCGGCGAGATCGAGATCATCGCCGAGGACCGAGGCGATATTTGAGAGGAGCCGTGAGGAGTCCAGCAAGCCCCCCTGGACAGGGAGGCCGAAGTCGAAGAGGGTCTGGAGCGAGACGCCGGAGACGGCGCTGTAGATCTGGTCGGGGGAGAGGCCGGCACTGTAGAGGAGGCCGACGATGGAGCCCATGGAGTTGCTGATGATGAAGTCGGGGATGATCCCCTCTTCCTCGAGGTAGCGTAGCACCCCGATGTGGGCAAAAGCCCGCGCAGAACCGCCGCTGAGCACCAAGCCTACCGGTGAGCGCTCCCCTCCGGTACGCTCGAGGACCCGGGCACGGAAGGCAGCCTCCCCATAGGCGATGGGACGGTCGGCACTGAGGATATCACCGGCCTGCCCGGCAAAGAGGGGGGCGAAGATGAGCAAAGCCATTAGGGCTATGAGCAGCAAGCGTTTGGATGTGTTCACGAGAGCCTCCAGTACCCTCACTCTAAAGCAAAGGAGGGGAAAAAACAATTATCACTCTCTGTTGCATTTTCCAATTGGATTTGATAGCATGACTTTCGAAACTGCCGGCGTGGTGAAATTGGTAGACACGTCAGACTCAAAATCTGATGGATGAATAATCCGTATCGGTTCGATTCCGATCGCCGGTAACCACAACCTGCCCCAGGGCAGACCGCTAGAGAAGTGTACACCTACGTACTGCACGTGGGTGTATATTTTTATATCACCCTTGACGTACCGTGCCCCACTCTCCTACTATCTATTTAGATATATTTCGAAATTGAGGGTGCAATGGGTATATCAGAGACGATGAAGGCAGTGTCGGATCCACAGCGGCGCACCATCCTGACGCTGCTCAAGGGGAGCCGCCTCTCCGCCGGAGAGATCGCAGCACACCTTCCTGACCTCAGCGCCGCAACGGTCTCCTACCACCTCTCGATTCTGAAAAAGGCCACGCTTGTGCGCGAGGAGCGCTACAAGAATTACATCTACTACGAACTGAATGCTTCGGTCTTTGAGCAGCTCTTGCTCTATTTCAGCCAGTTCATCGAGGAACCGAATGAAGAAAATCCTTGACCGCACCACCGCCTTGACCACGCTCATCACCCTCCTGCCCATCGCACCGGCCCTCCTCCTCTACCATCGCCTACCAGAGGAGGTGGCAATCCACTTCAACGCCCACGGGGTAGCCGATGGGTGGGCGAGCCGGCCCGTCGCCGTCTTTGCCCTCCCCCTCCTCCTCGGAGCAATCAATCTCGTGTTGCAGTTCATGCTCCTGACCGACCCCAAGCGTGACACCGGGAGCCAGGTCTTTCGCCTTGCACGCTGGACCATCGCCCCCGTCAGCGTAGTGGTCAATACACTGACGCTGCTCATCGCCCTCGACGTACCGGTCAAGATCGAACGCATCATCCCGCTTACCATCGCCATCCTCTTTTTGGTCATCGGCAACTACCTGCCCAAGAGCAAGCAGAACTACACCATCGGCATCAAGATACCGTGGACACTGGCGAGCACGGAGAACTGGAACAAAACCCATCGCCTTGCCGGCTGGGTATGGAGTATAGGCAGCCTGGTGATAATCATCGCCCTGCTTTCAGGGCTTCCTGCCATGGCCCTCTTCTTGACCGTCACCGCCCTCATGGTCATCATCCCGGTCATCTACTCCTACCTCCTCTACCGCACGGAGGAGCCTAGCGATAGCGTCTGATGTTGGATAGATGCTCATCGTAGGTTCGGGCGAAGTGGATCTGCTGGTCAAGGCCATGAAGGTAGAAGAGGTCACGGCGCTCTTCGGGGAAGAAGGCGGCCCTGACCGCCTCCTTTGAGGGGGCGGCGATGCCGGTGGGGGGCAAGCCCCTCTTTCGTCGGGTGTTGTACGGAGAGAGGGTCTCCAGGGCGATCGTGGGAATCGGGGAGTGCCAATCATCCAGCTCATAGCGGGTGGAGGCATCGATGCCCAGCGGCTCGTTGATTGCAAGACGGTTGTGGATTACCGCCGAGATGCCTGCCATCTCCCTCGGGTTCTGTGTCTCAGCCTGGATGAGGCTCGCCACGATCAGGAGCTCCTCGATCGAATACCGTTCGAGCAGGGGAGAATTCAGGTTCTTCTGCACTTCACCCAGCATCGCCTCATACATCGCCCGTGCCAGGGTCTCTGCCCCCCTTATAGTGCTCACCTCATAGGTCCCGCCGAGCAGCCACCCCTCCCCAAAGCCCAGGTGGTGGGCACGTACCAAGTCTTCCACCGCCTGGGTAAACTCCCCTTCTGCCAAACCGTAGCGCTGGGTGAGGAGGGAGTCGATACGCTTGATGGTAAATCCCCCGCCGATGGTCACAGAACTCCCGCCTGCCTTCGGTGACAGGATAGCGGCCGCTTCGGCATATCCCATCATGCTCCCGAAGACGAACGAGCCGCTCTGCAAGGTGGTGGCAAGCCCCTCATCGACGATATAGGCGAGCAGGGCGGAGGCACTGTCCACCACACCGCTCTCCTCGAGCAGCAGACTGACCTGTGTCGCACTCATCCCCGCTTCAACGGTGATTGGTATGCCCCCGTCATCGAGGGGGGATGGGGTTGGGTGGGGCTTGATGGAGAGGATGGTGGCAAAGAGGAAGAACATCGAGAGGACATAGGGGATCAAGACCCGTGCCTCGCTCATCATGAGCGGCTTCTTTTTCTTCTTTCGCGCGGGCGCAGGGCGCTTGTTGCGCAGCGCGGCACGGGCGTTGTTGAACTCCCGGCCCCAGATGGGATGGCCCTTTTCGGCCTCGGTCAGCTGGAAGGTGGGGTCCAG
>CALFMX010000183.1 GCA_937902565.1 uncultured Spirochaetales bacterium | reverse complement strand
ACGGTACCGAGAGTTCGCGAGCCTGTGGAACAGCCCACGCCCATTCCCTGTGATTCCACATACCCATCGAAGGGTCTGCCATGCGCAGGGTCCTCCCGCTATACTGCAGGACTTCACTGATGTACCACCGTACCCACTCGACGGCGGATGAGATAGGGAGGGCCTCGATGTTGAGATTAGAACTGGACCCGCCCCCTGAGCGACCGGGCAAGCGTGATGCGGTCTGCATACTCCAGGTCCCCTCCGATCGGCAGTCCGCTTGCCAGGCGGGTGATGGCGATCTCAGGGTGGTCCTTGAGGAGGTGCCGGATGTAGAGGGCGGTGGTATCCCCCTCTTCGGTGGGGTTGGTGGCGATGATCACCTCGCTGAAGGACCCGTCATCGATGCGGGCGATCAGCTTGGCAAACGAGAGGTGCTCAGGGCCTACCCCGTCAAGCGGGCTTATCGCCCCGCCGAGGACGTGGTAGAGGCCGTTGTACGCCCCGCTGGTCTGGATCGTCAGCACATCCTGCGGCTCCTCTACGACGCAGATGAGACTGCGGTCACGGTTGCTGTCACTGCAGATCGGGCAGGGGTCAACCTCGGTGAAGGAGCCGCAGATTGAACAGGGGAAGATCTTGTCACCGATGGTGGCGATCGCCTCGGCAAGGGAGCGGTTGTAGCTGCGGTCGGTCTTGATGAGGTGGTAGGCCAGGCGGCTTGCGCTCTTGGGCCCGATCCCCGGCAGTCGTGTCAGGCTCTTGATCAGGTTATCAAGTGCGGTCATCGCTAAGCCCTTGAAAAGGTCGAGGCGGCCTTCAGCCCCTCATCCTGGATCTTCTGCTGTACCTTGGCACTTGCGTCATTGAAGGCGCTCTGGATGAGGACCTGGAGCGTCTCCACGTCATTGGGGTCGACGATTTCCTTCTCTATGGCCACGGAGGTGACGATGAATTTGCCGTTGACCGTCACCTCGACCATCCCTGCCCCGGCGCTGCCGGTGGCGGTGATGGAGGGAAGGACCTCCTGCATCTTCTTCATGTTCTCCTGGATGCCTTTCATATTCTTGATCAAATCAAAGGGGTTCATATCCATGTGGGTCTGTCCTTGTTCAACGTGTGATGATTTCACCTCGAAAGAGGGTGGCGATATTGGCGAGCATCTGGTCGCCATTCTGATCTGGGTCTGCGGCCTGCTTGGGTGCCTGGTCAAGCCGGGCTACAAAGCGGATGGGTCCGCGAAAGCCGCTGATCTCCTCGATCAGTGCCTTGAAGCGCTCCTCCTCATCCCTGGCCTTTCCTTGGCAGAAGGGGGTGGAGAAGGTCAGGGTAAGGACCCCTTCCTTCGTCTCGACAGCGACGATCGACTGCACGACCTGGCTGAGAAGCGGTGTTTCGCTGAACTTTGCGATGAGGTTCGGAAGGTCGCTCCTCTCAAAGTTGCGTACAACACGCTCAGGTTCTTGGACGGGAGCTGGTTCAGGTTCCTGCACGACCACAGGGGACGCAGGTGCAGGCGGTGCCTGCTCGACTCGTGGGGGGAGCAACTCCCCCTGGACCTCGCTCTTGCGGGCCGGCAGCTTCACGTCCCCGGACAGGATCCCGTCGCGCAGCGCCTGCAGGCGGGCAACCAGGGTAGTGGGGCTTGCCGAGTGCTTGAGGGTGGCGAGCTTGTTGATAGCGAGCTCAAGCTCGAAGCGGGGGGAGAGGGAGTAGCGTACCTCCCGGTAGAGGGAGAGGAAGAGGTCGAGGGCAGCCTCGAGCTGTTCGGTGGTGTAGGCGTTCCTCAGTGCGAGGGGAATCCGGTCGGTCTGTACCCCGAGGACCGCCTCGTCGGTTACCCCGGCCTTCATGAAGAGGAGGGTGCGGAAGAAGAGGGTGAAGTCCTTGATGCACTGTTCGACCGAGATGCCCGCCTTCAAGAGGGAGGCGAGGGCGTCGATCGCCTCCCTCCGCCGCTCCTCGGTGAGGAGGGTGACGATCTGGACGATCTGCTCGATTCCGACGAGCCCGAGCTTCTCGGAGATCTTCTCCATCGTGATGTGGTCACTGCTGAAGGAGACGATCTGGTCGAAGAGGGTGTAGGCATCCCGCATCGAGCCGGTCGACTCCTTGGCGATCCAGAAGAGGGCGTCATCATCGGCGATGACCCCCATCTCCTTGCTCACCTCGACGAGGCAGCGCTTGATCAAGTCAAGGTCGATGAGCTGGAAGTGGAACTGCTGGCAGCGGCTCCTGATCGTGGCAGGGACCTTCTGCAGCTCGGTGGTCGCAAAGATGAAGATCACATAGGGTGGCGGCTCTTCGATGGTCTTGAGCAGCGCGTTGAAGGCACTGGTCGAGAGCATGTGCACCTCGTCGATGATGTAGATCTTGTAGGTGCTCGTCTGTGGGGGAAAGAGGACCTCGTCCTTGATCTGGCGGATGTCGTTGACACTGGTGTTGGAGGCTCCGTCGATCTCGATGACATCGACGCTGCGCCCTGCGGTGATCTCGGTGCAGTTGGAGCAGACCCCACAGGGGGTGGGGGTCGGGCCCTCCTGGCAGTTCAAGGCCCGGGCGAGGATGCGGGCTGCACTGGTCTTGCCCACCCCCCGCGGACCACTGAAGAGGTAGGCGTGGGCAATCCTGCCCTGCTCGATGGCGTGCTTGATGGTGGAGACGACAAACTCCTGCCCGACGAGATCATCGAAGAGGCGGGGTCGTTTTCGGGTAGCGGTTACTTCATATGCCATGGGCGCTCCATAGTGGACCGAGTATACCACATTTCATTGCGGTGGGGTAGGCGCTTGAGTTCTGGTGGCAGGGGGAGAGAAAGAAAAACCCAGCCAACAAATCGCCTGAGTCTCATGGGCGGCCCACTTGCCGCTGCTACCTTCCGGTCCTGACGGGGTTGGGTGGGTACCCATAGCTCAGAATCTGTTGGCTGGGAAACGGAGAGAGGGGGATTCGAACCCCCGGTGCCTCTCAGCACACACGCTTTCCAAGCGTGCACCATCGACCACTCGGACATCTCTCCAAGAACAAAAAATCCAAGGTATCGGAGAGAGAGGGATTCGAACCCTCGGTACCGCAAGCGGTACAACGGATTTCGAGTCCGTCTCCTTCGACCACTCGGACATCTCTCCCGGTGATTATGACAATGACATAAACACTCTATGAGACCAAGAGGATTCGAACCTCCGACCCTCAGTTCCGCAAACTGATGCTCTATCCAGCTGAGCTATGGTCTCTACTGTAAAAAATCCGGAGAGGGGGGGATTCGAACCCCCGGACCCGTTACCAGGTCAACTCCTTAGCAGGGAGCCCGATTCGGCCACTCTCGCACCTCTCCAACTTAAAAAAACTGTCCAATCCGGAGAGAGGGGGATTCGAACCCTCGGAGACTTGCGCCTCAACGGTTTTCAAGACCGCCTCCTTCGACCACTCGGACATCTCTCCAAAACAAGAGACGATTTCCAGTCTCAGTGCATGACTGTCAATCGGGTTACAACTATAGTAAGAGCACCTATCTTTGTCAATCACCCCCGGCGCCTTGCCTCTCTCCCCACGGCATACGGAGATAAAACCAAGGCTTGGAAAGCAGGATGACCCATACTGCCAATCCAACTGGCCGCTGGCCCCTTTCCTTGACAGAGCCCTACGCTCTCGCCATCATGAAACGACTATGCGGTACTCCCTTTTTCACAAGCGAATGAAGACTCCCCCACTGGTGGAAGGGGAGAAGAAGAGTGCCAATCAAAAGGTCGAGCGCCTGAAAGCCGGGCGTTTGGCTACCATGGCCATCGCCCTCACCCGCTCCCTCATCGAGCAGTTCGGGCCGAGAGCGAGCGGCAGTGAGGCGAGCCACCTGGCCGCCGGGGAGATCGAGCGTTCACTCTCCCCCTTCTGTGACCGTACAGAGCAGGGTGAGGTGACCCTCGACCCGACCTTCCACTCCATGCCGCTTGCCGTCATGGCCTACCTCTACCCATTCCTGGTCCTGCTTCTGCCCTTCAGGCTCTCGTTTCTGTCCCTTCTCCTCTTTGCCCTCTACATGGTCTACCTGGTCACCACCCTCTACTACTACAAGCCGGTGGTGAGGAATACGCGCAAGAGCGTCAAGGGTATCAACGTCCACGGCGTCATCGAACCCGAGGGGGAGGTGGAGCAGACCATCATCTTCACCTCCCACCACGACAGTGCCCCGCTCTTTCGCCACAATCGCCTCGACCGCTTCTCCTACCTCCTCACCGTCGGTGTCCCCATCCTCCTCTTCCTCCTCGCCGGCCTCCTCTCCATCATCCTGCTCTTCAGCAAACCATCACTTGGCGTGTGGATCATCACCGCCGTCATGCTCGCCCTCACCCCCCGCTTCCTGCCCCTGATCCGCTTCTATGACGAGAAGGCATCCCCCGGGGCCGGGGACAACCTCAACTCCACCTCAGTCATCATCCAGTTGGCACGATACTTCAATTGGAAACGGGCGGGGGAGGGAGGCCTTGAATCGACACGGCTCGTCTTCTGCTCCTTCGACGGGGAGGAGATCGGCCTGCAGGGATCGAAGGCGTGGTATGAGCGCAATACGGAGTTGACTGAGGGGGCCATTGTGCTGAACTTCGATTCGATCTACTGGGCCGACTGCCTGACCTTCCTCGAACGCGATGTCAACGGGACGCAGCCTCTGAGCGAGCCGCTAGCCCGCCGCTGCACTGCCATCGCCCGCTCGATGGGGTGGAGTGCGAAAAGCGAATCGATCCCCCGCCTGGCCGGTGCGACCGATGCTGCATCAGCGAGCCGGACAGGATTTGCTGCCACCACCTTGACCGCAGTCGCCTGGGATGACCGCAGCAAGGCTTCGGTCTACCATACCGACGCCGATACCGTCGATGCAATCGAGGTGCAGGCGGTCGAGCGTGCCCTCTCGATTGCTATCAGGCTGGTTGAGTTGGCCGATTCGCATACCCTGTGGGAGGAGAGCGAAGAGGCCGCTTCCCGGGTTGAGGAAGGGGCTCCAACACTTTCGTTCTCCAAGCTTACAACGTGGTGAAGACGACCGATACGCTGCCATTGGTAAGGTGGGCGATTGCACGCTGCAGTGGATCGGCATTGGATGAGGGCAGCGTACCCGTGATAGTCACATCGGTGGTGAACTCTTCGGTTTCGATAGCAGAATCAACATCAGATAATGCTATCTTTGTCAGGTCATAGAGGTTATAGGGTATCGTAAGGGAGAAGGCGCTCTTTTCGATGAGCTCTTCGGTCTTGGCTACCTTGAGCACTTCCTTGACGCTCTCCCCATAGGCCTTCACCAGGCCACCGGTTCCGAGCAGCGTCCCGCCGAAGTAGCGGATGATGAGGACGAGGATATCGGTGATTCCGCTCCCCTTGAGGACCTCGACCGCTGGCCTGCCTGCTGTATTCTTCGGCTCCTTGTCATCGGAGTAGCTGAGTTGCTGTCCATCGGGACCGACCACCGCAGCATGGACCACGTGGTTGGCCCCGGGGTGCTGGAGGCGGGCCTCTGCGACCAGCGCCTTGATCTCTCCAAGGTCTGTGATAGGAAGGGCGATGGCGATGAAGCGGCTCTTGCGAACCTCGATCTCCGCTTCTGCCCTCGCCTTCAGAATCCTCACCCCTTACTCCTCTTTGACGTTCACCAGGGATGAGACCATCCGCTCCCCGTCGAAGATGAAGTACCCCTCGATTCGCTTGCCTTCGATGGCAAGGGGGAGCCAGAGGATATCATCCGCCCACATCCTGTCGTAGGGGATGGCGGAGACATCGACCCAGTAGGGGCGGGCCTCCTCCGTCTCCCGCATCGCTCCCTCATAGGTGGAGGCGAAGTAGACGTAGCCGCGCTGGCGCATGCCATCCTTGAATTGGAAGTAGAGATCCCCCACCATCGTGAGGCCTCCAACAGAGAGGCCGGTCTCCTCGCTGAACTCGCGTACCGCGGCCTCATCGGCGGTCTCATCGTCCTCGATGTGCCCGCCCGGGGCGTTCACCAACCCCTTGCCCAGTCCGGTCTTCTTGTCGATGAGGAGGACCTTGTCGCCATCGAAGAGGTAGGTGATCACGCAGACATCGGTGGGCTCCCACCCATCCCAGTCGATCTCGTCCACCGAATCGGGGTCGGTGAAGGGGTCGGATAGTGCTTCGGGCACGTCCTCGGCCGCTTGCGGGGCCTCCTCAGGGTGGGCCTTATGGTAGCAGGTCGTGCAGAGGTTCTCATCACCGCCGATGACCTGGTTGAAGGAGAGCTTGGCACCGCACTCGACGCACTTCAGACGAAAGGGGAAGGCGCGCTTTCGCAGCAGGAAGAGCAGGCCTATGCAGAGGGCCAGGAGCAGCCACGCCCAGTTGTGGTTCCATCCCCGGGCGAGGATGGTGACCACCCCGACCTCGAAGAGGAGGAGGGCCGAGGCGAGGTAGATGGTGGCGAACCGCTTCTTGGTGGAGTTTGGAATCTTCCGTTGGGAGAGGTTCAGGAGGAGAATGGCGATGAGGGCCCAGGTATAGTATCGTTCGACGGCTTGTAAAATCATGGTTCAAGGGTATAGAGGGACCCCTCCTTCGTCAAGGTTCTCGTTGCCCCCGACGCCATTCTGGGGTAAGCTTTCTACACCATCATACCGGAGGGATTCTATGAAACAACAAGAGGGTATCGCCGCAGTGATCGACCACACCTTGCTCGCCGCAACAGCAACTGAAGCTCAGATTGAGCAGCTGTGCAAGGAAGCAATCAAATACAACTTTGCCTCGGTCTGTGTAAACAGCTGCTGGGTGGAGCTGTGCGTGAAGCTACTGAAGAAGAGCGATGTCAAGGTGTGTACCGTGGTAGGCTTCCCTTTGGGGGCCATGGCTACCAAGAGCAAGGCCCATGAGGCCAAGGATGCCGTCATGGCAGGGGCCGAAGAGATCGATATGGTCATCAACGTCGGCTGGCTCAAGGGGCACGACGATGATCTGGTCCAGCATGATATCGCCTCGGTGAAGAAGGTGTGTGGCAAGGCAAAGCTGAAGGTCATCATCGAGACGTGCCTGCTCACCGATGAGCAGAAAGTGAGGGCCTGCCGCCTCGCCAAGGCGTGCGGTGCCGACTTCGTGAAGACATCGACCGGCTTTGCCGGCGGCGGGGCGACCGTCGAGGATGTGAAATTGATGCGCAAGACCGTTGGACCGGACCTTGGGGTCAAGGCCAGCGGTGGAATCCGCACCTATGAGGATGCGAAGGCGATGATTGAAGCGGGAGCGACACGCATCGGAGCGTCAGCCTCCATCGCCATCGTAGAGGGGGAGCATGGCACGCATTGAGGGGGCGGGGGAAGCCACTGATTTCCTCAAGAGCCTGGGCTTCCCCACCCTGGCTGTCCATGACACCTTCAGCCACTTCGACTTCACCCAACCAGGCAGGCGGATCCTGGTCATCGGTCCCATGGGATCGGGCAAGACCGAGTTCGCGGCCCGGGTGTGGCGTGATGCCGCAGTCGCCCAGAGGAAGGGGGAGCGGGTCCGTCAGCTGACCTCAAGCGGGGAGGTGGACCGGCGCAAGGTCTTCTTCATACGCAGTGAGATCGACGGGGCACGCTTTGTGGACTACCCTGATGATGCGCTCGCCTATCGCGGAGGGTATATCCAGTGTGGGGAGAACATCGCCAAGATCCGCGACTCCTTTGCCCTTGAGCAGGTGATCGAAGCCAACCCGACGGTGGGTACCTTCATCATCGACGAAGCCTCCTTCTTCGATGAGCGGATCGCCTATGTGATACGCAACCACAGCTATGAGCGGGGGGTGATGTTCATCTTCCCCACTCTGATCCTCAACTTCCGCCGCGACCTCTTCAACTCGACGGCGCGCCTGATGCTGGAGATGGCCACCGATGTCATCCCCCTGACCGCCTACTGTGAGCACCATGACTGCGTCAACGACGCCTTCTACACCTACCGCTACTACCAGGTCGATGGGCAGGAGTGTCCGGCCCTCTACTTCGACCCCCTGATCATCGTCGGTGGTGATGCCACCAAGGAGAGCCGACTCGAGCCCAACTACGCAGCCCGTTGTGATGAGCACCACTACCTGCCGGGCAAGGAGTACACCTTCTTCCACCTCAAGCCGCTCGGGGAGAAGGCGAGCCGTGGGGACGAGGGAGAGCTCGTTGAAGAGCTTGCCGCCCTGAAGGGGGATATCAAGCGGTCGCGCCTCTATGAGAACTTCACTGAGCGGTTCAGCGGCAAGAAGGATGAGGAGATCCTCTTCAATGCCCTGAAGGTCGACAACATCGCCGAGAAGGCGCTGGCCTTCCTCTTCTTCGAGCAGAACCTCATCCCCGAGCAGATGCTGCTGCGCCTCGCCTCCCAGTTGGACCTGGACACTGCGTACCTGGAGAAGGTGCTCTCTGACAACAAGCGACCGGTCTCCTTTGCCCAACCCTTCCTCTTCTGACCACGAAGGTCCCACTTATGCACATACTCCCCTCACCAAGGATATGAGAGGGGAGTATGTCTGTTAGTAGGTGGCCAGCCTTGCCAGGGTTTTCTTGATAGTGAGGGGATTGGCATTCTCCAAGAGCCCCGGGACATCGATGGAGCGCTCCCTGAGCATTGAGAAGAGGAGCGCCCAGTTGAGGACCCCCTCCCCTTGCGGCAGGTCCCCGATCTTCCACCCCTTCTCGTCAAGGCGGTAGCCCTTGATGTGCAGGGCCCCGATCTTGGAACCGAAGGCATCGAGGGCACGGGTGAAGAAGACGCGTTGGGCTTCATCGGAGGGGGTGAGCCGGACCGACTCATCCGCCTCCTGGATCCCGGTCCAGGGCACCAGGTTGATCGGGTCGTAGATGACGCGCAGGTGCGGAGTATCGAAGTGCTCGACGAGGGCGCGCATCCGTTCTATAGTACTGATGGTGTTTTGCCGATAGACCGCCTCGACGCCGACGACGCTGTTATACTTGACCGCCGCCTCGAGCAGCCGCTCGATGCTGCGATAGAAGGTGTCCAGTACGCGCGGCTCGCTCGTCTCCCCGTGGTAGGAGCTGTCAGGCATCAGCGACCCGGTCTCGGTGCCGACGATGGGATTTCCCAAGAGGGGGGCAAGGCGGAGGTGCTCCTCGAAGCGCGATAGTTGTTCGTTGCGCTTCTCCTCGTCGGGGTGGACCGGGTTGATGTAGCAGCCAAGGACTGCAACCCATACGCCCCGTGCCTTCAGCGCGTCGTTGAATGCAGCGACATACTCGTCACTGAGGCGGGGAGCCGGTTTGATGACCTTGGTGAAGGCCAGCTGGATGGGGAGGGAGTCACCATAGGTGGTGACCGCGTCAGCCAGTGCTTCGGCACTTGCGAAGCTGCCCAGATCGTGGGCTCGTATTCCTAGGTGTTTCATGCCCTGTATTGTACGGGTAGGAGTGATTGTTGTATAGGGAGGATTGGTGATGAAGCAGTATCGCTTGGAGGAGTTTGGAGGGTGTGGTGACAACCTCTTTGACAATAGTGACGTGTTCCGCCGGGCCTTCGAGGCCATAGCGGAGGGAGGGACCCTGGTCATTGGCCCCGGGGTCTACCGCACCGGCCCGCTTCACCTCAAGGCGACGGGGTGCACCGTTCGCTTCGAGGAGGGGGCGACCCTCTCCTTCATCGCGGAGGCTGAGCGCTACCGTCCCGTCTATACCCGGTGGGAAGGGGTGGACTGCTGGGCGCTGCACCCCCTCTTCCTCATCACCGATTCACATGACCTCACTATCGAGGGCCCCGGCCTCCTCGATGGCAACGGGTCGTGGTGGTGGAAAGAGCAGCGGTATAAGAAGGACCATCAGAGCGGACCGGAGAGTGCCATCGAGCGTGAGCTTGCTGCACTCAACCCCTCCTACAAAAGCCAGAGCGGAGGGGGCGGTGGCAGGCCGATCCAGTTCCTCCGTCCACCGCTTGTGCAGCTATACAAGAGTTCACATATTGTGATCAATGGCCTGAAATTGACCAACAGCCCCTTCTGGACACTCCATCCCCTCTATTCAAGCCATCTTCTGATCGAACAGGTGACGATTGAGAACCCAAGCGATGCACCCAATACCGATGGCATCGACATCGAATCATGCGCCCATGTCGTCGTGCGTGGGTGCACGGTCACCGTCGGCGATGATGGCATCGCCCTCAAGAGCGGCAGCGGGCAGAGCGGCATCGAAAGCGGGGTGGCAACCACCGATGTGCTCATCGAGGAGTGTACCGTGCACCATGCCCACGGAGGGGCGGTCATCGGCAGCGAGACTGCTGCGGGCTTTGCCAACATCACCGTTCGCAACTGCCTCTTTGATGGCACCGACCGGGGTATCAGGATCAAGACGCGGCGGGGGCGGGGAGGACGCATCCGTGACCTCACTTTCACCGACCTGACGATGCGCAACAACTACTGTGCCCTGGCCATCAACATGTACTATCGCTGTGGCAGCAACGACGAGGAGGAGTTCTCTCTTGATGAGCGTCCCCTTTTGGATACGACACCGAGCATCGAGCGTGTCCATATCGAGCGCTGCCACGCTACTCGTTCCCGTGCCTCTGCCGCCTTCATCGTCGGCCTGCCTGAAGCCCCGATCAAGGACCTCGTGGTCAAGGATTGCTCGTTTGGTATTGCAAGCGAGCACCTCGTCGATATCGATGAGAGTGAGATGTATGCAGGCCTTCCGAGAATAGAGGAGCGGGGCATGAGGCTCCGCAATGTCCACCTACAGCTGGAGAAGGTCACCGTCGATGGGGTTGAGGAGCCTTTGGTCGTTGAGGAGGGAGTGGTCCTAGGTCCCCAGTAGCCGGTGCACCAGCTCTCCACGCCGAGAGATGTCCAGCGCCCCTACAGCGATGGCGGCGATGAGGGCTGCTCCCAGCCCAGCCCCGTCATCGACCTCCGCCACGATGGTGGGGAGGCTGAACTGGCGGGCAAGCGCCTCTCTGAAGAGGGTGTTCTTTCGAATTGCGCTGCCGGTCGCCACAATTGACTGGATGGGGGAGAAGAGCTGTTCGGCCTCAAGGCCGAATGCCTTCAGCTCAGAGACGATCCCCTCGATGGTGGCCAGCACCAAGGAGCCGATCGTCAGGGGATCGAGGCCGATGTTGGTGATCGAGCCGCGCACTGCCGGTTCCTTGCGCGATCCGGTGAGGCGGGGGTCGACTACAAGGCTCGAGGACCCGACCTGTCGCGCCTGCTCCTTCATCATCTCAAAGATCGCTTCATCGGAGATCTCGAATCCCGCCTCCCTGATCGTCGACGCAAAGAGGCGTTGGAGGGTTTCGTACGTCTTTCCTGCGGTGAGGGTTGCCCCGACGTGGAGGTAGCCTTCACCCATGAAGGGGCGCAGCTCCATGGAGGGGGGACACTCGCTCCTTGTGCTGAAGAGCGAGATTTGGCCACTGGTCCCGATGGAGATGAGGGCTGAATGCTCCCACGAGGAGACCATGGCGAAGAAGCCTGCCTGGTTGTCCCCCACCCCATAGATGACCGGAATCCCCTGTGGCGTCTGCCCGGCAATCTCGAACGGCTCCGATGGCTCGAGGAAGGTGTAGGCGCTCGTGCCGAAGACTTCGGTGAGCAGCCCATGGTCAAAGGATAGTGTGACCGGATCGAAGCCGCCGTAGGTGCCGAGGCAGCTGGGATCGGATGAGGGGAGGATTGTCCCGACCAGGCGGGAGGTGATGTATTCGATGATGCCACAGAAGCCGACCGCCTCCTGGGCCACCTTACCCAGCCTCCGGTTGGCATAGTGGGTCAAGAGGCCGTAGCCCGGAGGCAGGAGGTGTCCCGTCTGCTCGAGGAGCGCCTCCTGGCTGCTCATGTTGTCGAAGACCACCATGGCACGCTGGTCGAGCCACGTGTAGAGGGGGGAGCACGCCAATCCACTGCTGTCGTAGTAGACGATCCCGTGGACCTGGCCGGTGACGCAGATCGCAGCGATGGGGCCTCTCACGTCGGTGAGCAACTGCCTCACCGACTCCTCTATGGCGATGGGGTCCTGGAGATAGGCATACTCATCGCTGCTCTCCACCCGTCGGTTGGGCAGTGAGCGTGACGAGGGTACCTTCCGCTCAGTGAGATCCAACGCAGTGAGGGTGATATTGGTCGTTCCGATATCAATGCCGATATAGAGGGGTGCCATGGGAGTCTCCTTTGGCTTGAGTATACCGGAGAATCTGGTGGGTTTAAATGGGGCGAACCTCGGCAGTACTGATGACGGAGGACTGAATGAAAAGGGTTTCCATACTTCATCGGAGGGGCTCTTTGATGAAACAATTGGTTGTATCTTGTAGTATCTTAGAATATCTCATACTATTTAAGAGTATCTCATACTATTTAGGAGTATTGTGTCATGATATCAGAGGAGAATATTGTCATCAGCCACCAAGACTTGGTGAAGATATCTGAGATCGATCAATTCAAGGGTGAGTGGGAGTTACTATCACAAGAGAGAAAATATCATCTTGATGCTCTAAAAAGAGTTACAGCCATAGAATCCATCGGATCCAGCAATCGAATTGAAGGGAGTATTCTCTCAGACAAGGACGTTGAACGCGTGCTGTTGCACATCAACGCGCAGTCATTTGCTTCAAGGGATGAGGAGGATGTGGCCGGATACGCAGAGTTGATGCAACTCATCTTTGACGAGTATCAAGTCATTCCTTTCACTGAGAATTACATTAAACACTTGCATAAGGTCATGCTGAAGCATGTTGAAAAGGATGGGTATCATTGTGGGGAATACAAGAGGTTCCCAAACTCCGTTGCCGCGTTCGATGTGGATGGAAAAGAAATTGGGATTGTCTTCCAGACCGCCTCGGTCTTTGAGACACCCTCCCTCATGGAAGAGCTGGTTGTCTGGGTGAGAAAAACACTGGAGGAGCATGCAATGCATCCACTGGTGACTATTGCCGTCTTCATTGTTCATTTTCTGGCAATTCACCCATTTCAAGATGGGAACGGGCGTCTCTCCCGTGCGCTGACGACACTCTTGTTATTGCAATGTGGCTATCGATATGTCATGTATAGCTCGTTGGAATCGATCATCGAGGCAAGTAAGGCGAGGTATTATCAGGCCTTACGGAAAACG
This sequence comes from uncultured Spirochaetales bacterium, assembly GCA_937902565.1. GTDB lineage: Bacteria > Spirochaetota > Spirochaetia > Sphaerochaetales > Sphaerochaetaceae > Sphaerochaeta. Next base: position 3,604 of record CALFMX010000183.1, on the reverse strand, counting down.
CAACAGAACATCTGGTCGCCAGATGTGGAGTATGAAAGTTGGTTTTCGTACATTTTTTCCGCATTGCTCAAGCAGAAACTTCACCTGCAGGAGAAACTTTCATCGATGCCTCTCCTTGATCACCATCTGGGACAGTTGGCACGATCTATTCTCCGGCTCTTCGACCAACAAGAGCAATGGACGATTGTCACGATGGTGGAACAGTTGCAGGTGAGTTCCTCTGCGGTATCAAAGAGTGTCAAATCCTTGGTAGATGGCGGCTATCTCGTCAAGCACGGCGTCACGCGTGGGGCGTGGTATGAACGCCCGCTACACTAAGGTGAGGCGATGGTAATCCATCTGCATCACCGGAAGGAAGCCGAGGTTCGTATAGAGGGTGATGGCCGCCTCATTGGTTGACTCGACCTCGAGGTTCAGGGTCTCGGCTTCCTCGAAGAGGGCAGCGAGGGCGAGGTTCATCATCGCTTTTCCATGGCCCGAGCTGCGGTGCTCCTCCAGGATGCCCACCCCATAGATCATATAGGTTGACGGACCCTGTCTCTGGGCGTTGAGGACGCCTAGGGGAAGGCCACGGCGGTGGTAGGTGTAGACCTTGCGCCCCTCCTCAAGGAGCATCAGGGAAATGCGGTCGCGACTCCTCTGCAGATCGGAATTGAAGATCCTGCTCATCAGGCGGGCCGCCTCCTCTGCGTTGATGCGGGTGACAGGGACCAGCGTCCCGGCCTGGGGGGTCGGGGTGTACTCTTGCCGGTGGAGGGCCATCAGGTATTCGCTGCGCTCGATATCGGGATAGCGACGCGCCAGGTACGCCTGCCCCGAATCTGAGGTCGCTTCGACACAAAAGAGTGCCCGGGTGAAGGGAGCGGTAGCGTAGTGGGCGAGGGCTCGCCTCACGAGCAGGGAGAAGTAGCCCTTGTTGCGATGGTCGGGGTCGGTGAAGCCTGTGAATTCCACCTCCTCTTCGGTGGGGAAGAAGGCGACGAGGGCGCTGACCAGGTGGGATGAGAGGTAGGCGAGGAAGAAGCAGGGGAGACGGGGATCGCAGTTGAGGCGATTTGAGAGAAAGAGCCTGCTTTGCAGGCCCTCCTCTTTCCGTACCACCGCCTCGAGGGCCTCCACCTCCCGTTGTTGGGAGATGGAGAGCTCTTCGGTGGCAATGATTCTCATCAACTACGCCCTGACGAGGTGTAACGCAAACCCACTGGCTGTTTCATTGAAGTAGCAGCTCTTGATCCGCCCCTTGTCGTCCTTGGCGATGGTCTCTTCGTTGACGGTCAAGCCCTTCGTCGCGAGGTAGGACATGGTGCGCTCGACGCTGAGGCACCTGAAGCCCAAATGGCCCATCTCGCCGCGGAAGACGATCGGCAGCACCTCGATGGTGGTATCCATGAAGGTAGAGCTTCTGCCATCCTTTCTCACCATTCCAAAGTTCTCCAACAGGGCGATGGCCTTCTCTGCTTCGTCCTTGTTCTTGTTGTTGATACCGACGTGGGCGAACTCGAGGCCCTGTACGGCAGCGACTGCATCACTGCAGAGCTTGGTGATGGCGGGCCAATCCTCGGCTTCGATGAGCTCGGGCTTGACCATCCAGGAGCCGCCGACGGCCAGGATGTTGGGCTGCTTGGCGTAGTCGAGGATGTTGTGGAGGCCGATGCCACCGGTGGGGATGAAGGTCAGGTTGGGGAAGGGGCCTGCAAGGTTCTTCAGCATGTTGACGCCGCCGCTTGCCTCGGCAGGGAAGAACTTGAGGGTGGAGAGCCCGCGGCTGAGGCCCGCCTCGATGTCACTGGGGGTACAGACACCGGGAAGGACGGGGACGTTGCGCTCGATGCACCAGTCAACGACCGAAGGGTTGAAGCCGGGGGCGACGATGAACTTGGCACCAGCGGCGACTGCCTTCTCGGCAAACTCGACGTTGATGACCGTCCCGGCTCCCACGAGCATCTCAGGATAGGCTTTGGTGACGCGCTTGATCGCCTCTTCGGCGGCAGCGGTGCGGAAGGTGATCTCGATGCAGGGGATCCCACCGTCGAGCATCGCCTTGGCTAGGCCCTCGGCCTTTGTTGCGTCATCGATCTTCACGACCGGGACAATACCGATCTGCTGGAACTTGGACAGGATGGTGTCGTACATTGTAATTCTCCTTTTTGAAACATGGTTTCAAAATTGTATTGACAGGGCCTAGCATACTCTCTATGATGGTAAATAGCAAGAGGCAATCGTATTATTACTATGAATATATCACGGAGGTTGTATGAGTAAGAAATTCGTAACATTTGGCGAGATCATGCTACGTCTGAAGAGCCCTGGACATGAGCGGTTCTTCCAGTCCCCCCTTTTGGAAGCCACCTTTGGCGGTGGTGAGGCGAACGTCGCCGTCTCGCTGAGCCTGCTCGGCAAGGACGCAAAATTCGTCACCGCCCTCCCGAAGAACGACATCGGAGAGGCAGCAGTGCGTGAAGTGCGCAAGTGGGGTGTCGATACCTCCTCCATCAAGATGACGGACAATGGCCGGGTGGGCATCTACTACCTGGAGACCGGTGCCAACCAGCGGCCGAGCAACGTCGTCTACGACCGGGCTGACTCCTCCATCGCATTGGCAGAGCCCAAGGACTTTGACTTTGACGCCATCATGGCCGATGCTGCATGGCTGCACGTCACCGGCATCACCCCGGCGATTAGCAAGAGTGCCGCCGACAGCGCGCTTGCCGCGATGCAGAGCGCCAAGAAGGCCGGTGCCACGGTGTCGGTGGACCTGAACTACCGCAAGAAGCTGTGGAAGTGGGGCAAGACCGCTCCTGAGGTCATGCGTGAGATGATGAAGTTCACCGACGTCATCGTCGCCAATGAAGAGGATATCCAGAAGTGCCTGGGCATCGAGGCGAACGTTGATGTGACCAGCGGCGAGCTGGACGTCGATGTCTACAAGGCCCTCACCGAAGAGGTGAAGCGCCAGTTCCCCAACCTCTCGGTCATTGCCGTCACTCTGCGAGAGAGCAGGAGTGCCGACGTCAACGGCTGGAGTGCCGCACTCAACGGGAAGACCGGCTTCTACCACTCCCGCCAGTATGAGATCACCGACATCATCGACCGCGTCGGCGGCGGGGACTCCTTCTCGGCAGGCCTCATCTACGCCCTCTCTGAGTATGGTGATGACGAGGAGTATGCGATCAACTTCGCTGTCGCCTCCTCAACGCTGAAACACTCCATCGGCGGGGACTTCAACCTCTCCACGAAGAAAGAGGTCGAGGCCCTTCTCAAGGGTGATGGATCAGGACGGGTCCAGCGCTAGACGCGCCTGATACTGGAACAACTCCTCGGTCGCCAGGGCTATCTTGGTGACCGAGAATTTTTTTCCCTTGGGGTAGATGTAGTAGGTGTCATCGAGGGTCGAGAGGTCGATGCAGTCCCCCTTCTTCTTGTACTCCCACTCGATGTGGCATGAGTACATCGAGGAGACCGGCTTGACCAGCAGGAATGAGTTGCCATCGAAGGTGGCCTCAAGGGTGAAGCCCTCCATGGAGTGGGTCAGGGATGCACTGCCAAGCGTGAATGACGAGCACTATGACAACCGCCTTAGTACCATCCGGGTGGAGATTGAGAC
>CALFMX010000182.1 GCA_937902565.1 uncultured Spirochaetales bacterium | reverse complement strand
GTGACGTGCCCCCGTGAGCACCACAACCGATTTCCGCTTGGCAAGGCGCTGGACAACCTCCTCTGCATGTCTGGGATAGTACACTCGTTGCTCCTTAATCTGGAATACGATTCCAATTTATCCCATACTTATTCATCTGTAAATGATGAAAGCCGCCCTTGCAGACATCTCTTATGGTCAACAACCGTCTTGATGACTACAGCTGGAAGCTGGATTCTGGTACCGCAGATCTCCTCGTAGCACCGGATACGCTTGCGAACGGTGTCCAGGCCTGCATCGTCCTTGCAAGGGCGTGTGGATGCGTTTAGGCGAGTGTACCGGTGATGATGGTCTCTGTACCTCAAGAGACTGGCACCTTCTTCTCGATCAATACACATTCCCATTGGCGCGGAACTCTCGCCAGACGTTCTCGAAGAAGTCGTCCTCCTCGGGGATGGGGCGTGCAGCTCTCCAGTGTGCCGACAAGACCTTGTCCTCATAGCGCACCATCTGGATTGGGGATGAGGGGGAGACCTGGTCGTACTCAGTCCGGTACTCCTCAGGGAGTGTGGGGTGGATGCGCTCCCCTCCATCCTTGAGATAGAGCGCACTGCCCCTACTCTTGCCATTGATCTTGCAGTACTCCTCGATGGCATAGAGGTAGACCACCTGGCTGATAAGCATGTCACGCAGGCGGAAGAGGTGAGGCAGCCGGGTAGCCCGGTTGATCGTCAGTGACGAGAGGGAGGAGAGGAGGCGCTCCCCTTCCGCCCTTAGGGAGGCGATCTGGTGTGGATTGCGGACAGCCGATGCATAGCGGCTCATCTTCTGCTGACGCTCCCTGAAGAGCGGACGCACGGTATCCTCCTCTCCGATCACCGCCTCGATGAGGGCAATCATCTCCTCAACCAGCTCGACCCTGCATAGCTTGGGTTCAAATGGACCACACTTCTCCCGCATGGAGAGGATGTAGACAGCCACACGCGCCGCCCCTGCCTGTCCTGCATTGAGGGCGCTGCCACCAGGGCGGACCACCCCGTGGGTACCCGCCGCCTCCCCGATGGCAAAGAGGCCATCGACGGCAGTACGATACCAACAATCGACGGCGATGCCGCCGTTGTTGTGTTGGGCTGAGAGGGAGATTTCCAGTGGCTCAGTCGCCAGGTCGATACCGTGGTCGAGGTAGAATTGATAGGCCGGCTCGTTCATCAACCGGAGCCGGTCGATGGGAAGGCCGAAGGTGGCCTTGGCACTGGAGAGGTACTCGAACGCCTCGGGGGCGAGCCCTTCGTAGTCGATGGCCCCGTCGATCGGGTTGGTGCGGTATCTATAAATGTTGAA
>CALFMX010000181.1 GCA_937902565.1 uncultured Spirochaetales bacterium | reverse complement strand
CGGGGATCTCGTAGTACCCCTCGGGCACGCCGCCCTTCTCGAACTTCTCACCGATGCCGTAGAGCTTCTGGCTCTCGAAGAAGACCACCGGGTCGGTACCCCGGAGGGCGTAGTTGAGCATCCCCTTCACATCGTAGGGGGTTGCCGGGTACATCGCCTTGAGGCCCGGGACCGAAGCGACCATGCTCGTCCACTCCTGCGAGTGCTGGGCACCGTACTTGTTGCCCACCGAGACGCGGAGGACCAGCGGCATCTTCAGGACACCGGCACTCATCGCCTGCCACTTGGGCATCTGGTTGAAGACCTCGTCACCGGCACAGCCGAGGAAGTCACAGTACATCAACTCGACCACTGCCCGCCCGCCGGCCATCGCATAGCCGACGCCACTGCCGACGATCGCGCTCTCGCTGATCGGGGAGTTGAAGAAGCGTGAGGGGGGCAGCAGCTCGGTCAGGCCGCGGTAGCATGCGAATGCACCGCCCCAGTCACGGTGGTCCTCACCGTAGGCGATCATCGTCGGATCGATGGTGAAACGGTGGGCCATCGCCTCGAAGACCGCGTCACGATACTGGTACTGACGGGCGGCAGGGTACTCCTTGCCACTCTCGTCATAGGCGTAGCGATTGCGCTTGGCGATCTGCTGGACCCGTGGGTTCTCCTCCAGGCTCTGCAAGAGCGCCGGCTTGGCGTCATCGAACTTCTCGACCGAACCGTTGGAGAACATCACGCTCTCGACAAAGGCGCCGTCAGCCATCTGGCTGATAGTGCTGTCAACGGTGATCTCGATGGTCTTGAACATCTTCTCTTCGAGGATCGCATCGAACTCATCGAGCGTTCCCTGGCTGGTGACCTTGTTCTCCACCAGGTAGGCACCGTAGGCGGCGATCGGGTCCTGGTTCTGGAACGCCTCCAGCTCCTCCTTGGTACGATAGGTCATCGCATCACTGGGGCTGTGGCCGCTGTAACGGTAGGTCAGCGTATCCATGAAAGCCGGCCCCTCGCCTGCAAGCAGGAGCTTCTTCTTGCGAGCAGTCGCCTCGGCGACGGCCAGTGGGTTGAAGCCGTCGACACGCTCGGTGTGCATCGAGCGTTCGTTGATGCCCGCTCCCATGCGTGCGGCCATCTGGTAGCCCATCGTCTCACCGACGGGCTGGCCACCCATCGCATAGAAGTTGTCAAAGCAGTTGAGCATGAAGGGAGGATACCCGGGATTGTCATCCCACAGCGTCTTGTACTGGTCCATCGAGGAGAGGACGAGCCCCTCATAGACCGGACCGCGGGCAAGCGCGCCGTCACCGATGTTCGCGATGACGATACCACCCTTGCGGTTGATCTTCTTGTAAAGCGCCGCCCCGACAGCAATGGTGGCAGAGCCGCCGACGATGGCGTTGTTGGGCATCGAACCGAACGGCTTGAAGAAGGTATGCATCGAGCCCCCAAGGCCTGCATTGAAGCCATTTTTCTTGGCGTAGATCTCGGCAAGGGCACCGTAGAGGACGAAGTTCTCGGCAAGGTCGCGCACGTTCTTGCCCCCGATGTGCTTCTCGACCACACCGTAGGCCGCCCCACCCATGTGGGAGCTCATGATTCTGATCAGCTCATCGTCATCGAGTTGCATGATGGCACTCATGCTCTTTGCCAGGATCTCACCGTGGCTACGGTGGGAGCCGAAGATCTGGTCCTCGGCCGTAAGCGCCATCGCCTGGCCGACAGCGGCGCTCTCCTGGCCGGCAGAGAGGTGGGCAGGGCCAAGGTGGTTGAAGGAGATGCCCTTGTACGTCCCCTCTTTCTTGATGGTATCGAGCATCGTCTCGAACTTGCGGATCAACAGCATGTCGTAGTAGGCACGCACCAGCCGATCCTTGCCCCATACCTTCAATTCGGTTTTGATATTCGCCTCGTACTGGTTCACCTCAATCGGTGGCAGGGCGACGGTTTGTTTCTCTCTGATCGTCTTGGGATCAAATGATAGACTCTTTGACATATATGGCTCCTTCTTCTCTGATTCTCTATAGGCCGGCGTCGATTTGGAAGCACGCTTCCTTGATCAGCTCGTTCACGCTCGGATGGGGGAAGACAATCTCCTTGACGTCCTGTACCCTCAGCTCCGCTTCGATGAGCGTTGCCGCTCCCCAAATTATCTCACTGGCGTAGCTGCCAAGGATGTGGATGCCGAGGATGGCCCCGCTCTCCTGGTGGGCGATGACCTTCACCAATCCACCGGCGCGCTTGCCCTCTTCGGCCAGGAAGCGTCCGCTTGCACGCATCTGCACCGTCGCTCTCTTGACCGGCACGCCCTTTGCCGCCGCCTCGGCTTCGGTGATGCCACAGCCGGAGACCTCAGGACTACAGTAGACCGCCCAGGGGATGGCCTCATAGCGCATGCGCATCTCTTTGGACCCGAAGATGTTCGCCACAGCGACCTCCCCCATCCGCGATGCGCTATGGGCGAGGAGGGACCGGCCGTTGACATCCCCCACCGCATAGACGGTGGGCAGGTTTGTCTGCATCCGGTCGTTGACGACCACCCCGCCCCGCTCGATGACGAGGGGAAGGGCCTCAAGGCCCGCGGTATTGGGCTTCCGCCCGACGCTGAGCAGGACGGTCGATGCCTCGATGCTCTTTCGCTCCCCGCTCTTTGTCGTGTAGTAGACGTGCTGGCTGTCGATCTCCTCGACCCTGCATCCGAGGTGGAACTCCACCCCCTTCATCTCACGACGGAGCAGCTTGGCAAACTCGCCATCGGCCATCGGGAGGATCTCATCCATCATCTCGATGACGGTCACCTTCGTCCCGATCATCGAGAAGAAGGAAGCGAACTCAACACCGATGACCCCGCCGCCGATGACTGCCAGGGTAGGAGGAGCTTCAGTGAGGGCCAGGATTTCGGTACTCGTCAGTACGTGGGGGAGCGTGGCTCCCTTGATGGGGGGCACGAGGGCGCTGGAGCCGGTGGCCAGGATCAGGAAGTCGCACCCATAGCGCTCGTCCCCGACCGCTACGGTGTGCTCATCAACGACTTTGGCGTGGCCGAAGATGACATCGACCTTGGCGCTCTTCATCAGGAACTCGATGCCGCCTCGCAGCGTCTTGACGGTCTCATCCTTATGGGCGACAGCCTGGGAGTAGTTGAAACGCGCCCCGTCGACCTCAAGACCGAACTGCTCTCCGGAGAGGGCGTGCTTGTAGAGCTTCGCCCCGCCGAGCAGGCTCTTGGTGGGGATGCACCCGTGGTTGGTGCAGATCCCGCCAAGGGCATCCGCTTCGATGAGCAGGACACGCTTGCCCAGGTTCCCCGCTCGTTGGGCGGCGATATAGCCGCCGGGTCCGCTTCCGATGACGATCAGATCATATCGCTCCATATCTACTCCTACAGTGCCAACAAGAGGTCGATGCTCTTGATGTTCTCTTTGAGGGTACGCAAGAAGCGTGCCGCCTCGGCTCCGTCGACAGCCTGGTGGTCGACGGTGAGTGAGAGGGAGATCTGGTCAATGAAGGCCACATCACCCTCCTCATCCTCCACCGCCTTGAGGGTGATGGCCCCTACCCCGAGGATGGCAACCTCAGGAATATTGAGCACCGGGGTGAAGCCCTCGATACCGAAGGCGCCTACGTTGCTCACCGTGAAGGTCGAGCCGGAGAGCTCGTCGGGGGCTGCCTTGCCATCACGCGCCTTGGTGATCAGGACCTTGGCCTCGTCACTCAGCTGCTTCAGGCTCATGGCTTCGCTGCTGCGCAAGACCGGCACCAGGAGGCCCTTGGGG
>CALFMX010000180.1 GCA_937902565.1 uncultured Spirochaetales bacterium | reverse complement strand
CGAGGAGATGGCAGGTACCCAGGTGGTGACCGCAGCTCCCTAACTCTCCTTGACACTTGTCAATAAAAGGAAGAGTATAGGGGGTGTACGGTATCTATTGTGTACAAGGAAGAATAAAGCGTGCAAACCGAGATTATCAACAAGGTATTGTGTGTTGAGGATCGTGCACAAAAGATCATTAGAGATAGCGAACGCAACGCCAGAGACATTGTCGCCGATGCACAAGCAACAGCTAATGAGATGGTGCGCTCCTCATTGAAGACTGAGCGTGAGCGCCAGAACACCGTAATCGCCCAAGCCCAAGCCGATGCTGATGCAGAGCTGGCTGAGTATGAGGCGAGCCTTGCCGGCGGGAAGGAGCTTGCTCCCGACGTGCTGGACAAGGTAGCCAATCTCATCGTGGATAAGGTCTCTCTCACCGACTTCGATGAGGGCGGAGAGCAGTGATTAGAAAAGACCCTGTTGATGTCTATGGATTCATAAACGCCAAGCTGCGGGCGCGCATCGGCATGATGCGCCAGGATCGGCTGGTGGAGAATCTCCTCAAGGCTCCGACGCTCGTCGATGCGGTCGCGCTCTTGCGTGACAGCCCCTATCGACAGGTTGCCGAGGTCTATGACCACACCGGGGACTTGCAGCAGATGGAGTTGGTGCTCCTTGGCCATGAGATCGAGATGCACCGCCTGGTGACCAGGTACCTGGATGGGAAGCCCACCGCCCTGGTCAACCACCTCCTCGCGAAGATTGAATTGGACAATCTGAAGAACACCATCCGCCTCTGGTACAGCTCCATCGTGCGCCGTCGTGCGATCCGCTTCAGGAGCGAGTACCTCTTCAAGGATCAGATCCTCACTCCCATCAACTGGACAGCCCTGGTCAATGCCACCAGCTGGGAGGAGATGACCCGACTCCTTGCCCACACCCCATACGGGGCGGTCATCGAGACCTTTACCATGGCACAGATCGAACATGAGGGGCTCTTTGGCCTCGAAAGTGCACTCGATCGCTCCTGGTATATGGACCTGGTGGCGATTATCGACACCCTCTCAGCCCGGGACCGGGAGGTTGCCCGCTCGATCTTCCTCGTTGAGATCGATCTGCGCAACCTGGGCACCTTGGTGCGGTACGGCCGCTACTACCAGATGGAGGGGGACGCGATCAAGGCGCTGCTCCTGCCCTGGGGCAAGGTCGTCTCCTCCAAGGAGAGCGAACGCTACCTTGCCCAGCCTCCCGCAGAGCGGGATGCACCGGCGTTGATCAACCGCTTCTACAGCGGTCTTGAGACGCTCGATGGACCGGCCCATCGAGGCAGCGTCCAGCACGATGAGCCGGGGGTGCTGGAGAATTTGAAGATCGAGGAGTACCTTGCCAAGCGGCGGGGCGAGCTCTATCAGAAGATTTTGGCCGGTGATCCCTTCACCATCGGTCTGGTGCTCTCGTATTTCTTCCTCTTCAAGGAGGAGACGGGTATCATCAAGGCGACGATCAACGGCAAGTACTATGGATATAGCGAAGATTACATCAGGGGGGTTATAGGATGAACTTGTTTACCAGACCGATGCGGCTCTTGACCGCTGTTGTGCTCGAAGAGACGGGCGATGCAGTCGTCAAGGCCCTGTTGGAGCTCGGAGTGATGGACTTCGTCCACCTCAACCGCCTCGATCCTGCCCAGATGGAAAAGCTCTCCAGCCGCCCCAGCGCCGTCAACCTCTCCCTGCTCGAGGACCTGCGCTTCCGTGTCGAGGCACTGCTCAGGCAGGGCCACATCGCCCTCCCGTCGACCGAGAGCCTCGATGTCCGGCGCTTAGAGAAGCCCGACATGGATCAGTACCGTGCCACCCTCGATGAGTTGACCGCCAGCCTCCTCTCCATCAAGGAGGAGCAGAAGCAGTCCAACCAGATCTTGATGGGCATCGAGGAGATCCGCCGCTACATCGACGAGGAGAAGGGGGAGTACCTCGACCTCCGGGTCGGTACCATCCAGGGGGAACGGCAGGCGGACCTCGCCTCCAAGATCTCCGCCTATGGCGGGCTGCTCGAGCCCCTCGAGGAGGATGGCAAGCTCATCAGCCTCACGCTCAAGCGTGACGTGGCCCAGGTCGACCCGCTGCTCGAGAAGTTCGGCTGGACCGAGGAGAGCGACCCCACCCTGCAGAAGAAGGCGATCGCCGTCATCCGCACCCGGATCGAGGGTGAGCGGCAGAAGGCGCTGGCGGG
>CALFMX010000179.1 GCA_937902565.1 uncultured Spirochaetales bacterium | reverse complement strand
TATATATATGCACCAAGGAAACGGAAACGAGATGGCTAACAAAACATGACAGATGTGGGGAAGGAAAGAGATCAACTCGGAGGAGACCATGGGTGTCTACGAGAGGTCCGATCCAGACAAGGCCATCAAGAACCTCAAGGACGTCATGACGGCCATGAAATACCTCCAAGACACCGATGTCAACACGCGGCTCATCGACGAAAAGGAGCGCGTCGCCGCGCGGCTAAAGAAGCTGGACGAGGATCTCATGCCGAAATGGAAGCGCGAGACCAACAGTGGCGAAGAGTGGGACAAGTGGGTGTCCAAGGACCTCGAAAGCGAGTGGAACAAGTTCATGAAGGCGCAGGCGACCAAGGCGCGAGACAAGGCCGTCAAGTACATGGACGACTACATCGAGGACCTGGTCGACGCCTATCTTACCGCAACCAACGAGAACATTTCGAACAAACCCGGCGAGGAGAACGCGATACTCAAGACGCTGCTCGAGAAGATTCGAAAGCTGAGGGACGAGTGGAAGCGCTATAAGCCGATTTCGTGGACCAACCCTTTCTAGTTGCAGAATCCGAGCCCTGGGCATACATACAATGCCTTTTCTGAGGTCGTGTTGTAGAGTAGCAGTCGATAGTCAATCCTTGATTTCCAGTTGTAAGATTTTTGTTAAACGGCGCCACGCGGTTGGGCAAAGTGACGTAGTACTTGTGTCATTATATATGAAATGAAGGAGTTTCCAAGGTGCCTGCCAAACGTGTTTCTCTCACGGTGCGTTTGCTCATTACGCGTGGAAAGGAGTGACGGGCTGTGCCTACTTGGTGAGACCAGAGGAAAGAAAGCACAAATGTAGTTGTGGCGTAATCAATAACGAGCTTCTATTATCCGGTACAGGCTACCCTCTAACAATAACGCCCATCACGGAAGAAGTGACCTACTGCTGGTGATAAATTCAAGCTTCTATGGCTCTTTTGTACCGCATAGCCAGCGTGTCTTGTCCAGAAGCGAGGTGACTCGATAGGGTGGCAACATTTCTGCTGAGATTTACCGTGGTGGCAGCTCAGCATAGCCTCATTCAGTATCTTTCTCATGCAGAATATCGAAACTGTGGAAAACGTTGGGAAAACAAAAAAATAGTATTCCGATCAAGGCTCTTACTCAGACTATGTATGTCCACCCCTGCTTGTACGTTTGCCCGCTTACTCCCTCCTCGAGACCTCGACATGATCCGCCGCAACATCAGCCTTGCCACCATTCTCCTCCCTCTCCTCCTCCTCCGCCAACTTACTATCCACAGGCGGAGCCACCTCATCGCCAAACTTAGCCGCCACCTCCTCCAGCGACAAGAATCGCGTCTCGGGCAAAAAGAAGTAGTACACCGTCGCGGCGCCGAGGTTGCACGCGATAAACACGAAATAGAACCGCCACGAGATCTCGTCAAAGGCGATGGACGCCGCGTACGACAACCAGATGGCCGTGGCGCCCTGGGTGAAGACAGCGAAGCCCACACCCACGCCGCGCAGGTCGAGTGGGAAAATCTCGGCGACGAGGACCCAGTTGACGCTGTTGAAGTAGAAGGAGTAGGCAAAGGCGAAGAGGAAGCCGAAGAGGACGAAGAAGAGTGCATAGGGCACCGGGGAGGAGAAGCCCATCGCAGCCAGACAGAGCAGGCCGAAGGCAATCTGGACCGTGAAGATGTACCGCCGCTTGAAGTGCCAGAAGTGGAACCTGCCCAAGAGATAGAAGCCCACGCAGGTACTCATCCCGCGGAAGAGCAACAGGAGGCCGGTGGTGGACTCGCTGATGGCGAGCGTATCCTGGGCGTAGAGCGGGAAGATCGTCATCACGATCGACATGCCGGTGTAGAGGGTCACGATCCCTGCCCAGGAGTAGAAGCGCAGTGGGGTGGATTGGTCGACCGGCTGTTCGCGACGGTTGGCGACCCGCTCGCTGTCAACGGCACGGATCCCGGGGACCAGCGAGCTGGCTATGGCGATCATCATGAAGACCGCGACGAAGACAGCGATCGAGGCGACGAAGGCGGTGGTGGTGGAGACCTCGATGAGGATGCCCGCTATATACGAGGAGATCCCGGTCCCCAAGGACCAGGAGACGTTGAAGGCGTTGACTACACGGTTGAGGGGTGCCCCCTCCTTGCCCCGGCTGAACCACGCCTCGATCTGGGGCCAGAGCAGGCTCATGAAGGAGCCGAAGAGGACCAGGGCCAGATAGGCGACGGCGAGCGTACGTGTCGCGGCGAGGAGGGCGATCGAAAGGGCCATCCCCAAGAGCGATACCTCCACCAGGTGGCGGGGGCGAAAGCGGGGGGTGTAGCGTGAGCCTACGATACAGAGGACCAGGTAGGCTGCCGGCGTTATGGAGGCGGCCAGGCCGATCTGGTCGGCCCGCAAGCCAAAGGTCCACCTGAGATGGTAGACCAGGGCCAAGTTGATCATGGCGATGACGAGCTGAGAGAAGAATGAGGCTAGGTTGAGGACCCAGAACTGGACGGTATCGGTCTTAGGCATGGCAGCTCCCAAGAAATGCTAGCTAACTGTACCTGTGAAAAGATTCTTGCGCAAGGAGGGAAAAGACGCTACTGTAGGGCCATGAACAACGACGTGTTGGCCAATGCCCCATTTGTGAGCGCCGCTGTGGCCTTCTTCACCGCACAGCTCTTCAAGCCCTTCATCAACGCCATCTTCGAGCGTCGCATGGATTGGCACCTGCTGCTCTCCACTGGAGGCATGCCCTCGAGCCACACCGCCGGGGTCATCGCCCTGGTGACGTCAATCGCCGTCACCCAGGGGGTGGGCACCGTCGCCTTTGCCATCGCAGCCACCTTTGCCGCGATCGTCATCCATGATGCAATGGGCATCAGGCGGGCGGCCGGCAAGCAGGCCGAGGTCATCAACGAATGGAGCCGCATCCTCAGCACCATCCACCGCGAAGGGCAGTTCAACCCCGAGAATCTGAAGACGATGCTCGGCCACTCCTTCAGCCAGGTCCTCGGCGGCACCATCCTCGGTCTCATCGTTGCTCTCGTCGTGACCGAAAAAATCGTCGGATTATAAACATTCCTGTATATTTATACTTCTTTTTGCGGAATTGCTTGACAATTTATGCATAACTATGCATGATGCTCCGTAGTATTTGCATATATGAGGAGTGTTGCATGAAAAAACACATAAGTCTGATTTTGGTAATTCTCATGGTTGCATCCCTCTCCCTCTTTGCCGGCGGCAAGAAGGAGAGCACGGATGGGTACATCTTCGCTTCCGATGCCACCTGGCCCCCCCTCGAGTTCATCGATGAGAGCGGCAACCTCACCGGCTTTGAGGTCGAGCTCATCCCCCTCATCGGGGAGAAGGTCGGGGTGACGATGAGTGTCAAGAACATCCCCTGGGACACAATCTTCGCAGGCCTGGCCAACGGAGCCTATGACGGGGTCGCCAGCGGCGTCACCGTAACCGAGGAGCGCAAGGGCACGATGGCCTTCTCCACCCCGATCCTCGAGGCAGGACAGGTGGTCATCGTCCGCACCGCCGACAGCGCACAGTACACCTCCATCGATGATCTGTCAGGAAAGCGCATCGGGGTGCAGATCGGCACCACCGGTGACTTCGCCCTCGAGGAGTACCCGGTCGTCCGCCGCGCCTATGATGATATCGGCCTGGCCATCGAGGACCTGATCAACGGCAACGTCGAGGCAGCGGTCTGCGACTCCCTGATCGCCAGCGACTTCGTCCTTGAGAACGCAAGCTACAAGGGACGGCTCACCGTCGTCGGCGGCCCCTTCTCCGAAGAGGATATCGCCATCGCAGTGCAGAAGAACAACACCGAGCTGCTCGCTCTCATCAACAAGGGTCTGGAGCTGGCAAAAGCCGACGGTTCCTTCGCTGCCCTGAAGGCGAAGTGGAACTTGCTGTAGACGGGTGACTGTCCGCCAAAGGGGAGCTTCGGCTCCCTTTTTTGTGCAGCAATCTTGAATAATTATACATACTCTCTTGACTTTCTCTGTATAATTATGTAGTACTACCGTGTGCCAAAGAATATGAATACAACACAGGACCAGGAGCTGGAAGATCTACGCATACAAGCGATGCGCAAGAAGGTCGTATCGGTAGACCCCCACGCCTCCAAGGCCAAGCAAGTCACCATCCATATGACCGATGGTGTGCTGATCCCCAAGAAGGACAGCCACCTCTTCAACTCATGGCGTATCACCTTCTTCAGCGCCATCGCCCTGCTCTTAGGCCTCGTGCTCTTCAAGCCCAAACCCTACCGGGACATCTTTTTGGTGACCATCAAGGGGGCGCCGGTGACCTTCCAGGTGACGATCCTCGCCATCATCGGGGCAGTGATCATCGGTACGGTGACCGGGCTGGGGGCAGTGAGCAAGAGACGGTGGGTCAACGTCGTCAGCGGCGTCTACGTCGAGCTGATCCGGGGCATCCCGCTCCTGGTCCAGCTGATCTTCATCTACTACGCCATGGGACGCTTCTTCAAGATCGAGGGGATGATCGCGGCGGTGACCGCCCTGGCCATCTGCTTCGGTGCCTACATGGGCGAGATTGTCCGTGCCGGCATCCAGGCGATCCCCAAGGGACAGATGGAGGCGGCCATCGCCCTGGGCATGTCCCGCTCCCAAGCATTCCGCCACGTCATCCTGCCACAGACGGTCAAGGTGATCCTGCCGGCCATCGGCAATGAGTTCATCTCGATGCTCAAGGACTCCTCGCTCGTCTCCACGATCGCCCTCTCCGATATCCTGCGCAAGGGCCGTGAATACATCTCGCGCACCTTCCTCAGCCTGGAGACGATGCTCGTCGTCGCCCTAATCTACCTGATCATAACCCTGATGCTCAGCCGCCTGGTGGGCATCCTTGAAGAGAGGTTACACGAGAATGGCTAGAATCGTCATAGAGAACCTCTCCAAGGACTTCGTCACCGCCAGCCACCGCACCGTCCATGCGGTCTGCAATGCCAACCTCACCGTCGAAGATGGCGAGGTGGTGGTCATCATCGGGCCGTCGGGCAGCGGCAAGTCGACCCTGCTGAGGACAGTCAACAAGCTCGAGGTCCCCACCGAGGGGAGGATCTTCATCGATGACGATGAGGTCACCGGGGCCAAGGCTGACATCCGCAAGATCCGCGAGGAGGTGGGGATGGTCTTCCAATCCTTCAACCTCTTCCCCCACCTCACCGCCATAGAGAACATCACCCTCGCCCCCATCAGGGTCAAGAAGCTCTCCAAGCGGGTCGCCGAGGAACAGGCCATGGAGCTGCTGCGCATGGTGGGCCTCGAGGAGAAGGCGCATGCCTACCCGCCCCAGCTCTCCGGCGGCCAGCAGCAGCGCGTCGCCATCGCCCGGGCCCTTGCCATGGAACCGAAGGTGATGCTCTTCGACGAGCCGACCAGCGCCCTGGACCCCGAGATGATCAAGGAGGTGCTCGACGTCATGCTCAAGCTTGCCAAGAGCGGGATGACGATGCTGCTCGTCACCCACGAGATGGGCTTTGCCCGGGCCGCCGCCGACAAGGTGGTCTTCATGGACGAGGGCTCGATCGTCGAGATAGGCCCGCCATCAGAGCTCTTCTCCAACCCCAAGAGCGAGCGTACCCGCCACTTCCTTGACCATATCCTCTAGGAAGGGTACCCATCCCGCTTTCCCCCGTGTATGGCGGGGGATGTTTTTTTGGAGCCCGGCCGCTGTCCTGCCGGTAGTAGATGGGTACCATGGAGAATCCCTGATGATAGGTTCATACTATTTTGGCCGAAGTGAGAACATACCATTGTCTCCTCGATTCGATATTGCTACGGTTGAGGCAGGAGAAACACAATGGCACACCCTTTGAAGAGCTGGCTTGAGAGCCACATCACCTTGCACAACTTTGACAATGCCCAGGATGAGAGATGGAACAGCATCACCCACGTGATCGGCGCCGTACTCTCACTCGCCGCCCTGGTGGCAATCCTTTTCAAGTTCCCCCAGATTCCATCGACGTCGCTGCGCGTCGGGCTCGTCATCTGGGCCCTGACGATGATCCTGCTCTACAGCGCGAGCGCACTCTACCACGCCCTGCCCCACTCCAATGCGAAGCGGGTATGCAGGATCCTCGATCACAGCAACATCTACTTCCTGATCGCCGGCACCTATACGCCGATGATGCTCTACGTCGGGACGCCCACGGCCCACCTGATCGTGGCCCTGGTGTGGATCTTCGCCCTGGTGGGCATCATCCTCACCCTGGTCTTCTGGGGCCGCTACGGGGCGGTACACGTCGGCCTCTACATCCTCATGGGATGGCTGGTCGTCTTCTTCGCCCCACAGATCTTCCCCCTCCTGCCGGGGGGCCTTTTGAAGTGGGTGATCGCGGCAGGGGTGACCTACACGGCGGGGGTGATCTTCTATGCGAACAAGAAGATCCCCCACTACCACGCCATCTGGCACCTCTTCTGCATCGGGGGCAGCGCCCTCTTCTTCATCGGCTACTGGATCAATCTCATTGGATGATCAGGGCGATGGCCTCATCGAGGGCCTTCTCGCTGACCATGCCCAAGAAGCCCGTCACGATCCGCCCATCGCTGTCGAAGAAGACAGTGGTGGGCAGGCTGTTGGTCTGGAAGATATAGGCGAAGATCCCCTCGTCCCAGTAGACCGGGGCCCTGAACGGGAACTCCTTGATGAACGTACCAATCGTCTCCTTCGTCTCCCGCTGCCCATCGAGGGAGTCGAGGAAGATGAAGGCGACCTCATCACCATACTGCTCCCACGCCTTCTCGAAGTACGGCAGCTCCGCCTTGCACGGCGGGCACCATGAGGCAAAGAAGTTGACCAGCACCGGCTGTGTAAGTGCCCGCAGATCCTGCGCGCTGAAGCCCTGACCGGGAGCCTGATCCGGCACGCTGAAATCCGGCACCGGGCGGTTAAGCACCGGCGCGTTGATGTCATGCGGGTTGAAGGACCCGTGCTGCATGCCGGACAGCATCTTCCAGAAGCCCACGCCAACAATCGCGGCCCCGGCCAGAGGGGCGGCCATCAGCAGCCGCCGGCGCGTCATGTTTTCAGGAGGGTTGCTCATGCTGCCGTCACCGTATTGGGGGAAGATTTGGCGCGGCGCGGCGCACCCACGCGCATGCGCCGGTCGGAAAGGGAGAGCACGCCACCAATCGCCATAATCAGCGCACCCAGCCACATCCATGGGGCCAGCGGGTTGTAATGCAGGCGCAGCACATAAGTGGGGGCGGCATCCGTGCCGTGTTTGTCCCCCAGCACGCCATACAGGTCAGCCAGCAGATTGGTGTGGATGGAGACTTCCGTCGTCGTCTGGTTCTGGCTGTTAAAGCTGCGTTTGGACGGATGCATGATGGTGACAATCTTGCCGTTATGCCGCACCTCAAGGGTTGCAACCATAGCGGAATAGTTCGGCCCCGGTTCCTGCGTCACGTTGGTCAGCGTCCAGTCATACCCGGCCAGATGCTCGGTGGTGCCAACCGGCACTTCCACAATCTTGTGCTGGGCCTGAGACATGGCAGCTAGCCCCAGAATGGTCACGCCCACACCCGCATGAGCAATGGCCGTGCCAAAAATGGAGCGGGGCAGCATGCGGGCGCGTTGCAGGCTGCCCGCC
>CALFMX010000178.1 GCA_937902565.1 uncultured Spirochaetales bacterium | reverse complement strand
CCCCCGTCTGGGCCATACCGAAGGGGCCGGGGTTCATCCCCAGCAGCAATGTCCGGGTCTTTTGGCTGGCAAAACGCCTGAGGTAGGTCTCGTGCATCGCCCATGCATACTCAAGCGGATTGTAGACGTAGCAATCGAGGCTGATATTAAGGCACTCCAACTGGGCAATGAATTGCTGTGTCCGTATGATGATCTCTTCCATTCCCCCTCCTCTTGGCATGTATGATCGCTTTGCGTATGATCCCAACATGGCACAAACCGGGGACAAACTCAAGGCGATTATCTTCGACAAGGATGGCACCCTCTTCGACTATGCCCAGGTCTGGGAGGATGTGCTCAAGGCCTCCATCGACAACGCCTTCGAAACGATGGGGAAGCACGACCGGCATGAAGCGAAGGGGGCGATGCTCCGCCTCATGGGGATCGACGAGTCGGGCCAGTGCCTCCCGTCGGGGTTGGTCTTCACCCACCGGCGGGCACGGATCTTCCGCCGCTTCCTCCTCTACTGCATCCGCTGGCGGATCAATGCCATCAAGGCGATGCGTGCCTACCACCAGAGCGTCATCCATAGCGAGGCCTTGCTGACAGCCAAGCTGTCGACGATGGACTTCTCCATCCAGCAGCACCTCTTCTCCTCCCTCAAGGATCATGGCTACCTCATCGGCATCATCACCAGTGACAACGATTCGTCCACGTCCCTCTTCCTCTCCCTGATGGGCCTCGAGTCGTACATCGACTTCGTCGCCAGCCGTGATAGCCACTACAGGCGCAAGCCCAACCCCCAGGCCTTCCTTGAATTCTCCAACACGTTCAACCTCGAAACGCGCCAGATCGCGATGGTCGGGGACACCCTTACCGACATGCTCTTTGCCAAACGGGCCCGTTCTGGCTACCGCATCGGGGTCCTCTCGGGCAGCAACGACTCCCGCGCCCTCGCGCGCACCAGTGATGTCGTCTATCCCGATATCTCCGCTTTAATCGACGATAATCGCCTGTTTCCAGCCCAATAGTATCTTTCTACTACGCATTATTGACATCTTACTGAAGTTCAGAGAGAATCTTTCACATGATAGTATGAATCTATCATGGGCAGGAAGAGCATGAAACATTCGTGGGATGAGCTGGATACATACCGAGGAGAGTACTTCAGCGGTCAGTGGCCGTCGATTATCGACATGCTCCTGATCACCGAAGGGAAGTTTCCCCAACGCCCCTCCTTCACTGTCTTCAAACCCGACCGCACCACCCTCACCTTCACTGAATTGGTGGCATCTGTACGGCGCGTCGGCTCCGCACTTGCCGAGGCCGGGGTAGGACGGGGTGACCGTGTTGTGATCAACGGCAAGAACAGCCCGGCCTGGGGCATCGCCTACCTCGCCACCCTCTGGGCCGGAGGGGTGGTTGTCCCCCTCGACAACCAGATGGATATCGAGCGGGTCCGGCACCTGAGCGAGTTTGTCGAGGCCTCCTATCTCTTTGGAGACAAGGCCATCGTTGACGCTCTTGATAAGAGCCACCTGTGGTGCCGAAGCCTCAAAGGGTGTGCCACCCTCCTCGGTCGAAGTGACAATATCCCGCACATCGATGAACTGGCGCCTAACGATGAGATCACCCATGCCATCCTTGGTGAACACGAACTTGCCGCCATCCTCTTTACCAGCGGCACGACCGGAGCGGAGAAGGGGGTGATGCTCACCCACGCCAATATCATCAGTGACGTCTACCAGGCGTGCGACGGCATGTTCCTCTCCCTCGATGAGACCGACGTCCTCTATGCGCTGTTGCCACTCCACCACTCCTACTGCTGCACGTCCGTGCTGCTTGAGTCCATCAAGCACGGGGCAGAGTGTGTCTTTGGACAGGATATCATCGTCAGTCGAATGATCGCGGACCTGAGTCGGGGCAAGGTCACCATCTTCATGGGAATCCCCCTGCTCTACAACAAGCTCCTCTCAGGTCTGCTCAAACAAGTGAGGAAGAAGGGGCGTGCAACCTACGCCCTCATCCGCACCATGATGGCCGTCAACGGGGTGCTCAAGAAGTACCTGCACATCAACCCCTTCCGCCCTCTCTTCAACAAGCTCTTGCTGAACAAGGTAGGCCTCGACCACAACCACATCCTCATCTGCGGCGCAGGCCCGCTCTCGCCGAAGGTCTTCAAGCAGTACCAACAGCTTGGCCTGGACTTCATCCAGGGCTATGGGCTGACCGAGACGAGCCCGATCCTCACCCTCAACCCGATCTCCAAGTTCAAGGTCGAGTCGGTGGGCAAGGTCTTCCCCCTTGTCGACATGATCATCGCCGATGCTGATGAGAACGGCGTTGGGGAGATCCGGGTCAAGGGACCGAATGTGTGCAGCGGCTACTACCGGGACGAGGCGAGCAGCGCCGACCTCTTTGATGAGGAGGGGTACCTCAGGACCGGGGACCTGGGCTACCTCGACCGGGAGGAGTACCTCTACCTCAAGGGGCGTGCCAAGAACCTCATAGTCACCGAGGGGGGCAAGAACGTCTATCCTGAGCAGATCGAGGACCGCTTCCAGCTCTATGCCCAGATCGATCAGATCCTCGTGCGCAGCTACCAGGAGAAGGCCGATGTCCCTGCCGAGGCGATCGAGGCGGTCATCTACCCCAACAGCGAGTACTATGAGGAGCACCAGCTTCCCATCAGGGAGGACCTTGAGCGGATCATCGCCGAGGTGAACCAGCTGTTGCCCATCTACGAGAAGATCACCCGCCTCACCATCGCCGAGGAGGCGATGGATATGACCAGCACCAAGAAGATTAAACGGAACAAGGTGACCATCTAGCCTCTTCATGGTATCATGGTCCCATGAACGTGCTCATTACCAATACCCTGATCATCCCCATGACCAGAGAGGGATATGCACTACGGGGCGACATCGGCATCGACAGTGGCAAAATCGTCTTTGTCGGCCCCGGTGACCCTGCCTTTGTCCCTGACAAGATCATCGATGGATCGGGCCATCTCACCATGCCTGCCCTGGTCAATGCCCATACCCATCTGGCGATGATCCTGATGCGCAACTACAAGGATAACCTGCCCACCCTCCAGGCGTGGCTCAGCGAGATCTATCCCATCGAGGACACACTCACCGCCGATGATATCTACCGCGCCTGTCGCCTCGCCGTCGCAGAGCTCATCCAAAGCGGCACCACAACCTTCTGTGACATGTACTTCCACCCCGCTGCCACCATCGATGCGGTCATCGAAGGGGGCATCAGGGCAAATCTCGGCCTCACCCTCTTCGGTGACGGGGAGTCGAGCCGTGCCCGGATCAAGGAGCGCGAAGCGGTCATGAAGGAGGCCCAGGGCCACCCCTCGGGCCGGATCACCATCTCGATCGCCCCCCATGCCATCTACACCTGCACCACCGAGACCTACCAGATCGCCAACCAGTGGGCCCGCGAGAACAACGCCATGCTGCACACCCACCTCAGCGAGACAAGGGAGGAGGTTGACAACTGCCTCAAGGCGCATGGGAAGACCCCGCTCATCTACCTCAGCGAGATCGGTGCCATCGAGGGGATCAAGAGTATCTTTGCCCACGGCGTGCACCTCAGCGATGAGGAGGTCGCTCTCCTCTCGACCCTCGATGCTTCGCTGGTGCACAACCCGAGCAGCAACCTCAAGCTCAACTGCGGCATCGCTCCGATTGCCTCCTACAAGGAGCGAGGGGTTCGCGTCGCCCTCGGCACCGATGGGGCCTCGAGCAACAACAACCTCAATATGGTCGAGGAGCTCCATATCGCCTCCCTCCTGGGCCGGCTCGGGGGCAACCTCAGCGCCTATGAGGCGGTGAGCATGGCTACCATCGACGGGGCCAGGGCGCTGGGCCTCGATGATCGGATCGGGACCATCGAAGTGGGCAAGGAGGCCGACCTGATCATGGTCAACCTCAACAAATCCCACCTCACCCCACTCAATGACCCCTTCAGTGCCCTCGCCTACAGCGCCCAGGCCAGCGATGTCGACACCGTCCTCTGCCAGGGAAAGATTCTGATGGAAGGGAGGGTCCTGACAGGCTATGATATCAATGAACTGATCGAGGACACCAAGAGATGCTGGTCGGGTGTCCTCTCACGATAGAGAGGAGGTCCTGAATGGATGAATCGTTTGTCGCCCTGATCTTCAAGGACGAGGAGCTGGTCCTGCTCGACCAGCGGATCCTGCCCACACACGTTGAATACGTGCACTGCAAAACCTATGAGGATGTCGAATTCGCCATCCGTGACATGGTGGTGCGCGGCGCCCCTGCCATCGGGGCCGCGGCAGCCTATGGGGTCTATTTTGCGGCAAAACAGAGCGATGACGAGCAATCCTTCCTCCGTTCCCTCGCCTTCCTGGGCAATGCCCGCCCGACGGCGGTCAACCTCCCTTGGGCGATCGAGCGCATGAAAGCCGTCTGGCAACAGCACAAGGGAGAGGGGCGGGAGGCGCTCCTTGCGGCCCTCCTCCTTGAAGCGGACGAGATTAGGGCGGAGGATATCAGGACCAATAAGAAGATGAGCCGGATCGGCAGTGTGGTGGTACCCCATGGGGCGACCATCCTCACCCACTGCAACACCGGGGCCTTGGCCACCGCCGGCTGGGGTACCGCCCTCGGGGTCATCAAGCAGGCCCACTGGGACGGCAAGGAGATCTTCGTCTACGCCGACGAGACGCGCCCACGCCTGCAGGGTGCACGCCTGACAGCCTGGGAGCTTGTCGAGGCGAAGATCCCTGCCAAACTCATCGCCGACAGTGCCGCCGCCACCCTGATCAGGGACGGCAAGATCGACCTCGTGATCCTTGGCGGTGACCGCGTCGCGGCCAATGGGGACGTGGCCAACAAGCTGGGGACCTTCTCCCTCTCGGTGATCTGCAAGGCGTATGGAGTGCCCTTCTACTCTGTGGTGCCGGTCTCGACGATCGACTTCACCATCCCCGACGGCTCCCACATCCCCATCGAGGAGCGGGATGCCAGTGAAGTCACCCATGTCGGGGAGACCCAGGTCGCCCCCTTGGAGATTGGGGTCTACAACCCCGCCTTCGATGTGACGCCACACCAGAACATCACCGGCATCATCACCGAGCGTGGGATCATCTACCCACCCTTTGCTACGAATATCGAACGTCTGCGCCGGGGAGAGGCGCTCTAAACATCCTATACGGCCGACCGATTGTCGGCTACAATGATAGAGAGGAGTCAATAATGAAAGAACAAGAATTTTTGATCTGCAAGCACTGTGGGAACATCGCCGTGAAGGTCATCGACCGAGGCCCGAAGCTCGTCTGCTGTGGCGAGGAGATGTCCGTCATGAAGGCCAACACCCAGGACGCCGCCCAAGAGAAGCACGTTCCTGTGGTCAAGGTCGATGGCAACCGCCTCGAAGTGACCATCGGTTCGGTCGAGCATCCGATGACCGCCGAGCACCACATCGCCTTCATCTTCGTACAGACCGAGAAGGGTGGCATGAAGAAGGTGCTGCCTGTCGACGGCAAGCCGAAGGCAACCTTCTGCCTTGATGACGACAAGGCGATTGCGGTCTATGAGTACTGCAATCTCCACGGCGTGTGGAAGCTTGACCTCTAGGAGTCGAGCAACGCCTTGATGAGGCGCCCCTCGAGGGCCAACAGCGCTTCATCGTCGATACCCCGCTCTTTTCGTGGGGTATCGATTTTTTTATGGAGCAGTGGCCGGGTCGGGTCGCCGAGGCAGCAGACGGCATCGCCGAGGGCGACCGCCTCCTTGGGGTCATGGGTGACGAAGATGGTGGTCTTCGGACTCTCAGACCAGAGGGTGAGAAACGCCTCCATGAGGCTGTAGCGCAGCTTGATATCGAGGCTTTGGAAGGGTTCATCGAGCAGCATGAGGCGACTGGGATAGGCAAAGGCCCGAGCAATCGCCACCCGCTGTCTCATGCCACCTGAGAGCTGGGCTGGATAGAGGGTGCGGGAGTCTGAGAGGCCGACCATCTCCAGGTAGTGGTGAACGATCTGGGAGCGGATCGCCGCACATGGCTCACTGCTGCGCAGGGCAAGCTCGACGTTGCGAAAGACCGTGGCGGAGGGAATCAACCTCGGTTCCTGGAAGAGGTAGCTCACCGGCCCGCTCTCTTCACTCTCGCGCACCACCCTCCCGCTATCGGGTTCGATGAGGCCACTGGCCAGATGGAGCAGGGTTGTCTTGCCCTGGCCCGAAGGACCGACGACGGCAAGGATCGTCTTCTCCTCGATATCGAGGGA
>CALFMX010000177.1 GCA_937902565.1 uncultured Spirochaetales bacterium | reverse complement strand
GAACTTCAGTATATTGCTGAGCAGGAAGGCGTGGAAGCGTGGCAGGATTTGGACCGCGATGATCTGATCGATGCTTTGGAAGATGCGTTCGGAGAGCAGGACGATGACGTTCCCCAGACCATCAAGGGGAAGATCAACCGCAACCGATACTGCAACTCGCTGACCAGCTACCGTGGCAACTCCCACCCCGTCAACGGCCTGCCTGGTACTGAAAGCCTGCCGGAGTGCTACTACGATACATCGATCCACCTCCTCTTGCGCGACCCGCAGTGGGCCTTCGCCTACTGGTCGTTCTCCCATCAGGTCCTTGATGAGGCGGTCGACGAAGATGGAGAGGCGCAGGGGCAATTCTTCCTCAGGGTGAGCCAGAGTTCCCTCTCCAAGAGCGAGACATCAAGCTACGACATCGATATCGATAGCGACGACCGGCAATGGAACATCAACCTATCGCAGATGGACTACAGCTACTACGTCGACCTCTGCTGGCGCGACAAGCGCGGTGATGAGCAGTCGCTGGCCCAATCCAACAGCGTCGAGGTCGTCCAACCCTATTGGAAGCTCAGCGATGTGCCCTCCGACAGCCAGTTGGCCCAGTTCTACACCCACTTCTCCTCGCTGGTCACCCGCGAGGGGGAGATTGTCGACAACGCCATCCTACGGGAAGTCGCACAGAAGATGAGCGGGGGGCTACTGTGATGAAACCTGCCAAGATCGCCTTTATCCTCAACGCACACCTCCCCTTTGTCCGCCACCCCGAGTATCCCCGCTTCCTTGAGGAGGATTGGCTCTTCGAGTCGATCAGCGAGAGCTACCTGCCGTTGCTGAGGATGTTCAACCGCCTTGCCGATGATAAGATTCCATACACCTTCACCATCAGCCTCTCCCCGAGTCTCTGCGCCATGCTCCAGGACCCGGTGTTGGCGGAGCGGTATACCCAGTACCTCGAGCGGCACATCGAGCTCGGGGAGAAGGAGGTGGTACGCTGCAAGGCGGAGCAGCCTGAGTTCAGCGATATGGCCGCCTTCTACCTCGAACAGTCCCGTACCAACTTCCATGACTTCGTCGAACTCTACAAATCCAACATCCTTGACGGGTTCAAGGATCTGGAGGAGCGTGGGTACCTCGAGCTTGCCACCACGGCAGCCACCCACGCCTACCTTCCCCTCTACAAGGAGTACCCCTCGGCGATCAACGCCCAGGTCGAGATCGGTGTGCAGTCCTTCCTCACCACCTTCGGCCATCTGCCCAAGGGGTTCTGGCTCCCGGAGTGCGGGTACTACCCGGGCCTCGAGGATGTGCTGCGCTCCCACTCCATCTCATGGTTCCAGACAGCCAGCCAGTCGATGCTCCTCTCACCCGACAAGGTCGACAACGGCGTCTACCGGCCGGTCCACTGTCACAATGGGGTGGCCGCCTTCCCACGTGATTTCAACGGTACCAGCCTCGTCTGGTCGAACTCCAGCGGCTATCCCACAGACAAGGTCTACCGGGAGTTCTACCGGGACATCGGCTATGACCTGCCGATGGAGTACATCGGCCCGTATGTCCACGAGCCTGAGGTACGGGTCTTTACCGGCTTCAAGTATTGGGCCATCACCGGCCCGTCGGACCAGAAGGTCCCCTACGTACGCTCGATTGCCCAACACCGTACCGTGGAGCATGCCCATAACTTCATCTACTCGTTGAAGCGGCGTACGACCGCCCTTGGCCCCATCCTCGAGAAGGAGCCCCTGCTTACCCTCGCCTTTGACGCCGAGCTCTTCGGCCACTGGTGGTTTGAGGGGGTCCAATGGCTTGAGGAGGTGGTGCGCCTGATCGCCGATGGAGAGGAAGAGGTGGAGATGACCACTCCCTCGCTCTTCTTGGAGGAGGAGGGGGAGAGCCTGCAAATCGCCCAGCCCGCATTCTCCTCATGGGGACACGGTGGATACAACGCCGTGTGGCTCGATGGGTCCAACAGCTGGTCCTACCGCCACATCCACAAGGCAATCGAGCGGATGGAGGAGCTTGCCGTCCGATTTGGGGACCAGTTGAGCCTCAAGCAACGCTTCCTCAACCAGGCGGCCCGGGAGGTGCTTCTCGCAATGGCCAGCGACTGGTCCTTCATGATGTACAACAAGAGCTCGAGCGAGTACGCCCGCAAGCGGGTCAATGACCACCTCTCGAACTTCAATGTCGTCTACTCCAATATGTGCAAGAACGCCGTGAATACGGAGTGGTTGGTGAAGGCGGAGAAGCGAAATACGATCTTCGCAGACATCGATTACAATATCTTCAACCCAGAACACTAACACCGCTTTTTTGGTACAGAAGCCCCGTCCAACCAAGGTCGGGGCTCTTTTTTTATGCTTGAGCTAGACGTTTGTTAAGGTATGGAGCGGTTTTATCTCCAATGCACCGTTGAAAATAGAGAGAGTTTAGTTGTGCTTTTGTGGTAACCGGTGTACATTAATGGGTACCAGTGGGAAGAATTCCCAAATTTTTTGGTGTCTTTGGAGCAGTTCGATGTTGACCGGTGAATTTTACAGCACCATTGATGAAAAGGGTCGCATCCTCATCCCCGCCCGATTGCGTAGCGCACTCGCCGGCGAGGCGCTCTACGTGACACGGGGTCTGGAGAATTGTCTCTGGCTCATGCTGCCTGCAGACTTTTCGGTCCTCAAGGATACGATCATCTCCACGACCAGCTCCATGTT
The DNA here is from genome assembly GCA_937902565.1 of uncultured Spirochaetales bacterium. Classification (GTDB taxonomy): domain Bacteria; phylum Spirochaetota; class Spirochaetia; order Sphaerochaetales; family Sphaerochaetaceae; genus Sphaerochaeta. Next base: position 4,701 of record CALFMX010000177.1, on the reverse strand, counting down.
CGACCGCAAGCTCAGGATCCTGCAGCGCGGGATGATCGCACCGGCCCAGCTCTGCGAGTTCGACAAGGTCGGGCGCCTGAACATCCCCGTGAGCCTGCGCGAGAGCGTGGGCCTCTCCACCAAGGAGGAGTCGGTCCTCTTGGGAACCGGCAACTATATGGAGCTCTGGAGCAAGAGCGCCTATGAGGCGTACCTTGCTGAATCGATGGATGAATTCCTGGATGCAGCCCAAGAGCTGAGCCAGATGAACCGAAGGGAGTCGTGATGGAGTACGTCCACTATTCAGTCATGAGTGACGAAGTGCTCCAATACCTCACCCCCCCCGAACAGGGGGAGGCGATCCTCGTCGACTGCACCTGCGGCGAGGGTGGGCATACCTACCGCTTCCTCTCAGCCCATCCCAACCTCTCGGTCATCGGCCTCGATCGCGACGCCTCGATCCTCGAGAAGGCAAGGTGCCGCATGGAGGAGTTCGGCGACCGGTTCTCCCCGATCCATACCTCCTTCGATGCCTTCTTCAAGGATTCGGGGGCAGAGCTCTACGACCTGATCCTCTTCGACCTCGGCATCTCCTCCTACCACTATGAGGAGAGCGGGCGTGGTTTCTCCTTCAGGAAGGGTGAGGTGCTGGACATGCGCCTGGATACAGCTGAACCGATCAGCGCGATGGATGTGGTCAACGGCTACCAGGAGGAGCGGCTCGCCGATCTCATCTACAAGTATGGAGAGGAGCGGTACAGCCGCCGCATCGCCCGGGCGATTGTCGAGGAGCGCAAGCTCACCAAGATCAAGGATAGTGCCCAGCTTGCCCAGATCATCTACAAGGCGGTACCCCCGGCCTATCGGTATGGCTTCCTCCATCCGGCCACCAAGACCTTCCAGGCGATCCGCATCGAGGTGAATGGGGAGCTGGATCGCATCGAGGTGGCGCTCGAGGGGGCCATCAAGGCGTTGAAGCGGGGAGGGCGGATCGCTGTCATCAGCTTCCACTCCCTGGAGGACCGTATCGTCAAGTGGTACTTCAAGGGCCTGGACCCGGAAGTGATCAGAATTCTTACCAAAAAGCCTCTCGTTCCCAGTGAAGCGGAACGGGAAGAGAACCCGGCCAGCCGGAGTGCCAAGCTGCGGGTCATAGAAAAACTGTAGGGAGGTCGCCATGGAACATGAGTGGTATGAGAGTGGGTACTCCCACGACTATCGCAGACCGAGCGGTGCACGGCGACTCGTGCTCCTTGCCCTCGTGGTGGCGCTCATCGCCTGTGCGATGCTGCCCCTCTCTCAGCGGGCTATCAATCGCTCCCTGGTATTGGAGTACCGTTCATTGCAGCAGAGCTACAACGCACGGGCGGAACAACAGCGGCTCTTGAAGGCTTCCATCTCCTCACTGGGGATGCCGGAGTCTCTTATCGACGGCGCTTGGAGACAGGAGATCGAGCTTATCCCGATCACCGGTCAGAGTGTATATAGCGTGGCAAGGACAAGCCAATGAAACCAGAACAGCACCTTGGAGACCTGGGCCTCACACCCCCCTCCCTTGCACCCATGATGCAGGGGGTGTGCCTCCGTCCATCCACGGTTCTGGTGACCAATGCCCAGATTGACAGCCGCCGCTGTGAATCGGGCTCGATCTTCTTCGCCCTTGCCGGAGAAGTAGTCGATGGTTTCTCTTTCATCGCAGACGCAGAGCGGAGAGGGGCCGCTGCTGTCGTCGTTTCCCAGGAGAGGGCCCAGGAGGCCCTCGCCCGGGTCACTGTCCCGGTCATAGCCGTCCCTGATGTCCTCTCTGCCCTCCACCGTCTCGCCTCCATGTACGTGAAGGCCAATGGCCAGGCGACACTGGTCGGCATCACCGGCAGTGTGGGCAAGACCACCACCAAGGAGGCGCTTGCGACAATCCTGTCCTACTGTGCCCCGACGGCCAAGACGCCGGGCAACCTCAACAGTGAGTTTGGCCTGCCGCTGTCACTCTTCACCCTCTCATCTCGCGATCGCTACGGGGTCTTCGAGCTCGGGGTCGACCACATCGGGGAGATGGATCGTCTCGTCTCGATCCTCAACCCCTCCCACGCACTCCTGACCAACATCGGCATCTCACACCTCGAGAAGTTCGGCTCGACGGTTACGACCGCCAAAGAGAAGGCCAAGATCTTCCACCCGGGCCTGGAGGCGGGATTTGTCAGCGAGGGGTGCTCCCACCTCGACCTGGTCGAATCATCGGCCGGACAGCGGCTCAAGCGCTACCGCCAATCCGACCTCGAGGCAATCGACCTCGGCCTCGAGGGGTGGCGCCTCTCCTATCGTGGGGAACGCTTCTCGATCCGCGCGGTCGGCCACCACCTCCTCGAGGATGTGGTCGGCGCGATTGCGGTGGCCGACTCGCTGGGAATCGAGGCGAGGGACATCGCCTGCGCCCTGGAGGGGTTCGGCTCGATGAGCGGCCGCACCTCGGTGCAGAACGGGCCGATCACGATCATAGACGACACCTACAATGCCAGCTGGGACTCCACCAGCAGCATCCTCTCATACCTCTCCTCACTGATGTGGCAGGGGGGCAAGAAAGTGGTCCTCGGCCCGATGAAAGAGCTCGGCCGGGAGAGTGAACGCGCCCATACGAACGTGGCACGCCTCTTGGCCCGCTCCTCCTTCACCCAGGCCCACCTCTACGGTGCGGAGATGGAAACGGCACAGAGAGAGCTCTCCCGCCTTGGCTTCAGGGGCGAGGTCACCTGGACCGAAGACTTTGACACCCTCGGAACCCAGGTGCAGCAGGGGATGGAGAAGGGGGACCTGGTCCTGCTCAAGGCGAGCCGCAGTGTCGCCATCGACCGCCTGATCCCCTCGCTCACCGAGCGGTGGGGCGCCTATGCCTAGGCTCCTCATACAAGCCGCCTCATCTGCAGCCCTCACCTGGTTTTTCTCCCTCCTCCTGCTCAGGCGTCGGGGCAGTGGGGCCGTGATCAAGGAGGAGCTCCGTGATACGCAGTGGTCCAAGGAGGGGACCCCGGTGGTCGGAGGCATCGCCTTCACCCTCGCTACCCTGGTCACCACCCTCTTCGATCCCCTCCTCACAGACCCGCTGATCTACATCCCGCTGGTGACGATTCTCATCTTCTCTCTCATCGGCTTTGCCGACGACCGCGCCAAGGCACGCTCGGCCTCATCCGATGGCTTGCACTCCCTAACAAAGCTCGCCCTGCAGGCTGTCGGCGCCGCACTCGTGCTGCTGCTCATCGCGCGCACACCCTATCTGGATACCTCTCTCACCCTGCCGTTCGGCACGATCAAGCTGGGCCTTGCCTACTACCCATTTGCGCTCATCTACATCCTCTACTTCGTCAATGCGGTCAACATAACCGATGGACTTGACAGCCTCGCCGGCGGATCGAGCATGCCCCTGCTCCTGCTCGTGGCCGCCATCTCCTTCAGGCAGGGGCATATGCCCTCCCTGTCACTGGTGGGAGCGCTCTCGGTGTTCCTCATATTCAACGCCCATCCGGCACGCTACTTCATGGGGGATGCAGGCAGCCACACCCTCGGCTCCTACATCGCGGTCCATGCCATCCTGCTCAAGGGGGAGGTCCTCATCCTCCTCGCCGGCGCCCTCTTCCTGGTCGAGCTGGCTTCCAGCCTCATCCAGATTGTCTCCATCCGTCGCTTCGGGCACAAGGTCTTCACGATCGCCCCGCTGCACCACGCCTATGAGCTCAAGGGGGTGGGGGAGCGGACCATTGTCCGACGTTTTGTCATGGCATCGTGGGTGTGCGGGGCCCTCTCCTTGATCATCCTCTGGTAGGCTGGCATGGAAGAGTACAACGACTACCACATCAACACGGGCAGCAGGGCGGCGGAGGTTTCAAGCCGTGACAACGCGCCGTTTCTCTTTGCGTCGGTCGCACTGCTGCTCACCATCATCGGGTTGGTGATGCTCTACAGCGCCTCCTACAACGAGGCGCTCTCCTTTGAGGTCGGCCACGACTACTTTGTGCGCCGCCAGCTGATCTTCGCCCTCCTCTCGCTTGTCCCCATCACCCTCGTCGTCATTTTGCCCGTCTCCCTGATCCGGCGCCTCAGCCCACTTCTGCTCCTCGCTGTCTCCTTCCTGTTGGTCCTGACCCTCTTCAGCTCCTTTGGCCAGAAGAAGTTCGGTTCCCGCCGATGGCTCGAGATCGCCGGGCTCCCCGCCATCCAGCCCTCCGAATTCGCCAAGCTGGCCATAGCCCTCTTCTATGGCGCCCACTTCTCCCGCCATGGGCAGGATGAGCCATCGGCGAGGCTCTTTCTCCTCCCGTCGCTTGTCGCCCTCGTCGTCACCGCCCTGATCCTCGCCGGCCGTGATTACAGCTCGGCCTTGCTCTTTTTGGCCCAGTGTGCCTTCACGCTCGTCGCGGCTGGCCTGAGTGTGCGGTATCTGCTGCTCCTCTTCGGTTTTATTGCCCCACCGGCCATTGTCGCCCTCTTCAGCCAGGGGTACCGAATCCGGCGGATTGTCTCCTTCCTGATGCCGACCCTCGATGTGCGGGGTATCAACTACCAGGTCTCGGTGAGCCTGAAAGCGATCAAGCGGGGCGGCCTGCTGGGGGTGGGGCTCGGCAACGGCATCTACAAGGAGGGCTTGTTGCCCGAGGTCCACAGCGACTTCATCTTCGCCTGCATGCCAATATGAAACATGACACATATCAATATCACGGGTATACAGAAAAT
>CALFMX010000176.1 GCA_937902565.1 uncultured Spirochaetales bacterium | reverse complement strand
TCGATCCCCGTGTCCTTCTGAAACTGGTCGATGAAAGACTGCGGTACGAACTTGTCATATGTCGTGATATTGACGACCTTGCCCTGCGCGTGGGCGGAGCGCATCAGGCTGGGCGCCGCCAGGATGCCAGAGCCGGCAGCGAGCAGCTTGAGGGCGGAACGACGGGTCGCTTTAAACTCTTTCATGGCAATCTCCTTCTCGGCCTTGGAGCGCAGTGCCTCGCTCTCCTTCTTCGCCTTGGCGACGATCTGTTCTGCCTCTTTCTTGGCTGCGTCCACGATTGCTTTTGCCTCTTGCTGGGCAACCTCGATACCATCCTTGCGAATGGATGCGACTAACTCCTGAATCTGCTGGGCCATCTGATTCCTACCTCAACACGTGATTGTATACTGCTAGCGTTGCACTCGATGAGCGGTCTGCTTGATATCCATGGATTATAGTATAATCAAACTTTTCTTAGTATCCTACAAAAATCAATAATGTTCAACACAAAGTATTATTGTATCCATCCTGAAGCAGATGGTACAGGTATCGACCTGTATGGATAGCAAGGAGGAAGGAATGCTCTACTATATGACGTGGAAGCGGAGAGCCGAACGGCTCTATCGAAGTCGTCGTGATGCAGCCCTGCTCTTGACGCGCTTCAAGGGGGAGCTGGAGGGACGGGGCCAACGCCTCGTCGACTACCTGCTCCTGCCACTCTCATTCGAGGCCCTCATCTACTCCCCTGTCCAGGACCCCCGGTATGAGCAGGTGCCCTCCCATCTGGAGCTCGAGCTGTTGGCCCACCTCGGTCGGATGGGAGAGAAGTGGCCCCTCTCCGGGACCTTCGAACTCTTCAATCGCAGTGCCTGCTTTGCCGAACTGGGCAAGAGTGGCAGTGACCTCGTGAGCTACCCGCTCTCGCAGATCATCGAGGAGAAGCTACGCCTCTTCACGATCCTTGATGATGAGATTGCGTAGCGCCTCGATCGTCAGGATGATGGCAGCCTCGGTATCGTGGTTGATCGGGTTGTCCATCCCGAGGACCTCACGCTCCTGGTTGCCGACGACCGAGAAGGCACTTCCGCAGCGTACCCCGAGGTGGGCTGCCACCGTGAAGAGGGCTGCGCTCTCCATCTCGCTGGCAAGGACACCGAGGCGCTTGTACGCCTCCCACTTGTCGAGCAGCTCGTAGCTGACCGGCATGATGGCCGGCTCGTGCTGGCCGTAGAAGGAGTCCTTGCACTGCACCACCCCGACGTGGGCCCTCTTGCCCAAGCGCTTTGCTGCCTGGACGAACGCCTCAACGACGGAGAAGGTGGCGGTTGCCGGATACTCGATGGGGGCGTACTCGCGGCTGGTCCCCTCGGCCCGCACCGCAGAGGTGGCGATGACCACATCTCCTCCCATCACCTCAAGGGCGATGCCGCCGCAGGTCCCCATCCTGAGGAAGGTATCGGATCCGCACCGGTAGAGCTCCTCCATAGCGATGGAGGCACTCGGCCCGCCGATCCCGGTGCTGGTCACGCTGACCCGCTCACCCTCGAGCGTCCCCGTATAGGTGACGTACTCCCGGTTGTCTGCCACCAGTGCCGCACCATCGAGGTGACGGGCAATGAGGGGGACACGCTTGGGATCGCCGGGAAGGATCACGTAGCGACCGACATCCCCTCTTTGTATGTTCAGGTGGTATTGCACCCCGCTTCCGTCCATGTAATCACTCATGCTGCCCTCCTCCTCAAGTATCGCCTACCGACAGGGGTGTGTAAAGCGTTTCCGCTCAGAGCATGACGTAGGTCTTGCCCATGCCCCCGTCCTCCGGCATGGCGAAGCGATAGTCCTTCACGGCCCGCTGTGCCTTGAGGTACTCCCCAATGCCACGGCTGAGAATCCCGTCACCGTAGCCGTGGATGATCGAGAAGCTCTCCATGCCATGGACGAGCGCCGCCTCGATCTGCAGGGCTACCTGCGAGAGGGCCTCCTCGAGCGTCAGCCCCCGCACGTCGAGGACCAGCTTCGGTTCGGCGGCACTGCTCTGATAGGAGACGGACACCGTCTGCTCACCGCCCTTGGCCGGAGTGAGGTCGCTTGCCTTGAGGGTCATCTTCATCGCATCGATGGCCACCTGGTAGCGCCCCTTTCCGAGCTTCTTCAGAATCCGGCCCTCCCGCTTGGTCGGCCCGCAGAGGACATCCATCCCCACCTCATAGTTGACCGGTGTGGCCTTGGGGGTACGCTCCTCGATCGCCTCCTCAAGGCTGGCAAGCTCCTTCTCCTCCGCCTGTATGCGGTCGGTGAGGGAGGAGAGGGCCTCCTTGATCCGCCCACTCTCATCCTGCTCAGCCCCGCCTCTTCTCAGGTCGGCGACCAGGGCCTCGAGCTCCCGCCGCTTCTCACGGGTGAACCGCTCAAGGCTGGTAAGCTGGCCCGCCTTGAGCTGGGCGAGCTGCTGGTTGAGCCTGAGCTCCTTGAGCTGGACCCCCTTGATCTCCCCGTGCAGGGCAATCCTGCGCCGCTCGAGCCGCTTCCCCTCCTCCTCGAGGGCGATCCGCCGCCCCTCAAGGTCCTTGATGATGGCGGAGAGCTGGAGCTGCTCGCTGCCGAGCAACGTCTCCGCCTGGGCGATGACCGAGAGTGGCAGGCCCATCGAGCGGGCCATATCGAGGCCGTGGCTCTCGCCGCTGAGCCCGACGACGATGGTGAAGGTCGGCTCGAGGGAGCGCTCGTCGAAAGCCATCGAGGCGTTGATGATCTCCTTCTTTGCGTAGGCATACTGCTTGAGAAGGCTATGGTGGCTGGTCACCAGCGTCAGGCAGGCACGGGTGTGGGCGTACTCGAGGATCGACTGGGCGATGGCAGACCCCTCGACCGGGTCGGTGCCGCTGCCCAGTTCGTCGAGGAGGATCAGGGAGTCGCTTCCCGCCTCCCTAAGGATCGAGGCGATCTGCTTCATATGGCCGCTGAAGGTGGAGAGCTCATCATCGATGGAC
>CALFMX010000175.1 GCA_937902565.1 uncultured Spirochaetales bacterium | reverse complement strand
ACAGGGGAAAGAGGAGAACATGTCTCCTTGCTCGTCCAACCAGAGTCCTTTCATTCGAAAATCTCCTAGTCAAAAATGACAAAATCGTCGCATACGTCGCTAAAAATGTGACGAGAGGGGGATCATCTAGCCTCCGACAAAGGGAAAGTGAGACACGTTCTGACGATATAAGAGGCCATCGAGCTCGCCATACTTACCCCGCGAAGTTGCCAGCTTGCGCCATCCTGCAACGGATGCAAAAAGTATAAGAAGGTCCCTGGTCCCTTTCTTCCTCATCCCTGGATTGCGAACTTTGAATTTCTCCTCGAACGATGCCCTTCTCAGAGGAGGTATCAGTCGCCAAACAGGAAAGCTCCTGACTTGGCATCTTACTGACGGGCCAGAGTTGGTAAATACTGCTGCTTCAAGTGAAGACACGCTCTTGCCTCCTCTGCCCCGATGACAGCTTCGACTGAGCGCACCAAGCCCCTCATCCGGTCGGACCTTCAAGTGAAAGTACAAAGGATGCTGGTCAAGGCTGGTGGTCTCTTTTCCATCAGCGCTCGACACTCGACACTCGGCCCCTTGGCCATTTCAATCCAAGCCAACGCGAGGAAGAATCTTTCGTTGCCAGAACGGTCGGTCCGATAGCCAAGCGGCTTCTTTTCGTCCTCGAGCTTCTGCCTTGCCTCTACCTCGGTCAGCAAGTGCTCTTCTTTTCTCCTTTGGTCCATGAGCCCCTTGGCTTGTTGCCGTGTAAGCGGGCCCTCTCCAAGGCTCCAACGTTCTCAAACATGAGGCACTTATGCCCTCTCCATACTGCCTCCTCATTACAACGGGTCTGGCCCATAGACCAACTCTATGAGGGAGGCATCTGCCTGGTAGCCTGCCGAGATCCTCTTGTACTTACACAAGTCAACCTTGGTTCATCGTCGTAGTCGACGATGAGTGACATACCTTTTGGCTACCTTCCCTCCCCTGGGACAGGTACCCTCTGACCGAGACTGGACCATGCCAGCTTGAGTATAACTGGGTCACACACTCATGCTGTGCCCCATGGCGGGTAACCTCGGAGGTTAGGACCTTGCCGTCGCTCGAGGGTCACTCTCGTACCTGGCTCCAAGGTCAAGCAGACCACCACATCAATCAACACAGGTCTTCCAGATAACACTATCGTCGCTTCATCCAACCACATGATGATTTATTTAATCATTATTCATACTTCACATCGTCCCTTCCCCTTCCCCTTCTACCGAAGGCTGATGTGTCATTGATACATCATGACAATAGTGAGGCGGACAGTATGCGACATCACCCGACCCCCTTCTACCCAGCTCTGCTCGCCCCTCGTCCAAAGAAGCTGTAATGTGCAACCCTTTCCGCATCAAGCTTGACGTGGCACCGGTGGAGCTAATGCAAGGCATCGCCCACCTGGACCGTGAGTTTTCGGAGGTTCAGCTCATTGGCGCTTGAGGTTGGTCAAATGGTGCTCGCGTCCACTTTGATGTCGTGGTGCCTGCCGACTACTCTTCTTCATCGAGGACATGATGGAGAAAATCACGAGGTAAGGGGTACTACATATGTACCTCTGGGTCTAACGAGTAAAGCTGCGTCCTTTTCGCCGGTGGGGGGTTAAAGTCCCCGTCTCGACCATCTCCAGTTACTAGCTTCTTCCCCCCCACCGAGCTCCAGCACGCGATGCTACTATGTGCACACACACAAACCGTTAGGACCAATGGGCCGAGGCTTGGCGATATACGGGTGAGCGAATGACCTCGTTTGGGATGGTTTGTGGATGGTTGATCCATTCGACCCCTCCTGCACATCGGGTATGTGTGAGGCTGCAATCTAATTGTATGGAGGCAGAGGCTTCGTTGCCTGAGGTCTGCTACTCTATCGGTGGAGAGGAGGGAGAAGGTGAAGGCGCTTGCCGCCACCGTGAAGAAGTCACTGACGATGATGGTGCTGGAGGTGCTCGTCCCCGCCCCGAAGAGCACGATGGCCACCGAGGCTCCGAAGGCGGCGGCACTGGAGAGACCGAGGGTGTAGGGGGAGGCAAGCGGGTTGCTCAGCACCGACTGCATCATCGTCCCGGAGAGGGAGAGGGAGGCACCCACCAGAAGCGCTGCCAACACCCTCGGCAGCCTCACATCCCAGACAATCCTCCCCTGCCCGCTTCGATCGAAGCGCAGGAGGTAGGAGAGCACCGCCGAGAGTGGGAGCTTGATGGAGCCGATGGCAACAGCTGCCACCACACCGATAAGGAGAGCGACGGCAAGGAGGACCACCAGGAGGACCTTGCCCCTGATATATGCGTGGTACTGCTCAGCCTCTGATCCAAGTCCATCTCTTCTGTGTTTCATCAATCAAACCAGTCGACCCGTTCGGGGACGACATGCTGCGCTTCACAGACATCGGCAAACGAGAGGGGGACAGAGAAGAAGAGCTCCCAGATCTCCTCTGCCTTCTTCTCGATGGTGACGTCGCTGTAGAGCTCGGGGTAGAGCACCGACCCGACGTAGAAGACGTTGACCAGCTGGTTCTCCCAGTTGGTACCGTAGTACTTGTAGACGAAGGTGGTATGGACGTCCCCGTCTCTGAAGGCGGGGACGAGGGTATCGAGGGTCGCCTTGTTCTTCTGGTACCCCGAGCGGGAGAGGTTGATGTTCGCCGCGTCGATGAAGACGTAGTCGGGGGAGGCGGCGATGAGGTCCTCGAGGCTGGTCATGTACGGTTGCCTGTTGCCGGTGGGGTTGGTGGGCATGACGTTGACTGCCCCGACCAGGTCGAAGGGAAGAAAATCGCCGGTGGTGCGCAAGAGGTCGGCAGGCCCATAGAACATCATGCCGCCTGCGTAGGCGCGTGTGGGATCGTGGACCTGTGCCCTACGCCTCTCAAGGTCGCTGAGCAGGGCCTTGATGCCCCCATTGAGCTCGCCGGCGCGCTTCTCTCTGCCCAATATCGTACCAAGGATCTCATTCTGGGTGTAGAAGCGCTCGGCATCGTAGAGCTCGACGTCGACATCGACACCGAAGACCGGGATGCCCAGGATCTTCTCCAGCTGGTCGAGCTTGGCCACATCGGTGGCCGAGGAGATGATGAGGTCGGGGTTGGCTGCGATGATCCCCTCATGATTCGCCGCACTGCCGATGGAGGGCAGAGAGCGCAGGGCGGGATAGGCGATGCGATAGGTTGCCAGCGCGAAGAACTCATAGGGGCTCCTCTCCCGCCCATGACCATCATCCTCGACTGCAATGACCTTGTCGGTGGCATCGAGGTAGCTGACCAGGCGCAGGGATCCGGCATCGAGGGCGATGAGAGTATCGACGGTGTGGGGGATGGAGACAGTGCGCCCGCGCATGTCGGTCACGGTGCGCTCGCTCGCGCTCTCCGGCTGGGCCATCGCGACAAGGGCTGTGGTAGTAACAACTGCCATGATCAGGGCCAACAGAAGCGTGCGCCAAAGGGTCTTGATAGTAGATGTCCGTCTCATGTGATCCTCCAGTGCGTAACACGTATTTTTATAATCGTGTTACGCAATGTTGAGGATACTATGTTCACTTGGAGGGGGTCAACAACATATGGTCAGGTTTTGAGCAACTCGGAGAAGAGCTCGTCGGTTGCTGTATAGGTGAGCTTGCCGATGACCTTGGAGCTTGAAAGGAGCATCTGGGCCCAGGCGGCCACCTCACTCCCCGTGCCCCTGACGACCATGATCTTTGCGCAGATCTCGCCTTCGATGTGGAATTGGAGGTTTGCCGTTATGGTCAGGGAGGGAAAGGCGCTGATGGGGGCCCGTGGGAGGCGGGTCTTGTGGTGGAAGAGGATGGTCAGCGTCCCGATGACCATCTGCTGCCCATCGGCGACACGCTCGTCGATGATGGCATCCCTGACCAACTCCCTGATGGTCTCCGATCGATTGTCATGGTTCTTTTGCCGGGTGAGCTGGTCGAGCAAGGTGACCAGCTCACTATCCATCGAGACACCGAAGCGAACAGTCTCACCCATAGCACGCCCCCTGCCCCATTGTGCACCATGGCAGGGCGCGCTTCAAGTGATCAGGCCAACAGCGCCTTGCCACGGTCGGTGACCTGGTACATCTTCACCACCTCTTTGTGGCAGAAGTTGGCAAAGGCGCAGCCGGAGCATGATGATGAAGAGGAACAACTGGCAGGGCTCTCATCCTCCTTGAGGTATCCCATCCGCAAGAGCTGGGAGAGCGCATCGTCGATCACCTCTTCACTCTTGTTCAACTCACGGGCCAAGAGCGACTTTGAGAAGTATCCATCCCTGTCGATCCGGGCGAGCAACTCCTTGAGCATGACGCCCTCCTTATGCAAATCCCAAGAGCGATCCGATCTGGAAGACGAGGACTGCGACAACCCATCCGATGGCGAAGGTATAGAGCGCCATCCCAACAGTCCACTTGACCGACTTGGTCTCCCGGGCCACAGCCGAGAGGGATGCGGCACAGGGGGTGTAGAGGAGGACCATCACCATGTAGGCCAGGGCGGTGAGACTGGTGAAGTGCTGCTGGATCACATTG
>CALFMX010000174.1 GCA_937902565.1 uncultured Spirochaetales bacterium | reverse complement strand
GGCACTTTGCTTATCGAGCCGAAACCGCAGGAACCGACCAAGCACCAGTACGACTTTGATGCAGCGACGACGATCGGGTTCCTGGAGCACTGGGGACTGGACAAGGATTTCAAGTGCAACATCGAGGCAAACCACGCCACCCTCGCCGGCCACACCTTCGCCCATGACCTGCAGGTCTGTGTAGACCGTGGCCTCCTGGGCTCGGTCGATGCCAACCAGGGTGATATGTTCAACGGCTGGGACACCGATGAGTTCCCCTCCAACGTCTATGAGACCGCCCAGGCGATGCTGGTCATCCTGAAAGCGGGGGGACTGGGCAGCGGCGGGTTGAACTTCGACGCCAAGCGGCGGCGCAACTCAACCGATGACGAGGATCTCTTCATCGCCCACATCGGGGGGATGGACAGCTTCGCCCTCGGTCTCAAGGTCGCCCAGGCGATCATCGATGACGGCATCTTCGATGGCTTTGTCAAAGAGCGCTACAGCTCCTTCGACAGTGGCGATGGCAAGCGCTTTGCCGAGGGGAAGATGACTTTGGGCGAGCTCGCAGCGGCAGGCAGGAGTGCCACGATCGAGACGAAGAGCGGCAAGCAGGAGTACCTGAACAACCTGCTCAACTCCTACCTCTTCAGCTGATCAGAGGAGTGCCGCCATCTGCTCCTCTGAGAGGGTGGTGTCACGTGCACTGAGGGTATCGACTATCTGTTCGACCCGACTGGAGCCAGCGATGGCGATGGTCGGGTTCTTTTGGCTCGTCAGGTAGGCGATGACCACCGCTGCGGCACTGACGCCCAGCTCCTCGCTGAGCGCCCGTACCTCGGGCACCAGGGCGAGGTTGCGCTCTGAGAGGAAGCGGTGGCGGGCCTTTTCGCTGAGGCTCTTCTCATTGCCGCTGATGAGTTTTGAGTAGAAGCCCTTGGCCTGGGAGGTGAAGGCCATGACGGGGAAGTTGTTCTCGGTGTACCAGGCGTGCTCGCTCTCATTCATGCAGACCAGGGTATCGTCACCCCAGCTCTCGGGGGTGCAGTGGGCGAGGCTCCACTGGATCTCGCTGATGGCAAACCCCTGCTTGTTGTGGTCTGCAGCCCACCTGTTGGCCGCCTCGATACGGGCGGCTTTCCAGTTGGAGGCGCCCAGGTGCCTGATCAGCTTCTTGTCGAAGAGGAGCTGGGCGAGGTCGATGATCTCATCGGTTCCCATCTTCAGGTTGTCACGGTGGAAGTACCAGATATCCACATAATCGGTCTTCAGCTGATCGAGGCTCCGGCTGATGTCATCGATCATCTCCCGCTCGCTGATCCGGCTCCTGTGCATGTCCTCCTTGTGGGGATGGCAGCCCTTGGTGGCGATGACCAGCTCGCTGCGCACGTTGGCCGATGAGAGCCACTCTCCGATGATCTGCTCGCTGGTTGAAGGCCCTCCGGCCTTCTCCTGGCCATAGATGGCGGCAGTGTCGAGGAGGTTGCCCCCCATCTCGGTGTAGATGTCAAGTTGCTTGCGTGCGATCGCCTCAGGTATGTTGGTGCCCCAGTGGTCACAGCCGAGGGCGATCTGGGCCAGGGGAGTGCCGTGAAAATCTATGTATTTCATCAGATGTCGATTCCCAGGAGCTGCTTTACCACAACTCCGATTCCAAACGATATGGCTGCGACGCCGAGGCTGATCACCGCCATCTCCGCAAAGCGCTTGCCAAAGGGGAGGTCCTTGGCAACAGATATGTAGTAGGTGAAGAGGAGGATGATGACGACCACGATGGTGAGCATCACCGCAAGGCTGACAAAGGGGTTCTCCAGCACCAGGTATGGGATGATCATGGCGGCGACGGTGAAGAGGTAGGCGATACCGGTGTACATGCTGCTCTTCAGCGCATTCTCCCCGTCTCTGTTCTTGGTGGAGAGGTACTCGCTCGAGGCCATCGACAGGGTGGCCGAGATACCGGTGATAAGGCCGGAGAGGGCGATGAGGCGGTTGTTCGCCAGGGCGAAGGTGAGGCCTGCCAGGGTGCCCGAGAGTTCGACC
>CALFMX010000173.1 GCA_937902565.1 uncultured Spirochaetales bacterium | reverse complement strand
CACCGCGCTCAGCGGCGGCCGGGTGACGTCGGCCAGTTCGCCCGGATCGCCGCGGAAACCGGCCTGGCGCAGCGTGTCGGCCAGCTGCGGCAGCTGCGAGGGCATCCACATGCCCTCGTCGGCATGGGCGGAAGCGCTCAGGGCGAGCCGCAACGAGAATACCGCCAAGATGAAGGGCAAGCTCGAGGCCGATGTGCGCAGCGCCCTCATCGAGGAGGGCAAGACTCTCAAGGCCCAGATTGCCGACACCGAGGAGGAGCTGAAGCGTGTCGAGGAGGAGTATCTGCGCCTCGGACGCACCATCCCCAACTACGCCCACCCCGATGCCCCGCTCGGCAAGGACGAGAGCGACTACACCATCCTGCGCCACGTCGGCACGCCCCCCACCTTCTCCTTCAAGGCCAAGGACCACGTCCAGCTCGGCGAGGAGCTCGACTTGATCGACTTCGACACCGCGACCCGGGTCAGTGGACCGAAGTTCTACTACCTCAAGCGTGAAGCGGTCCTCCTGCAGATGGCCCTCGAGCGCTATGCCCTCGATATCACGCTGAAGAAGGGGTTCACCCCCTTCATCACCCCCGATATCGCCCGTGAGGAGATCCTCATGGGCATCGGCTTCAACCCCCGTGGGGAGGAGAGCAACATCTACACCATCGAGGGGATGGATGCCTGCCTCGTCGGCACAGCCGAGATCACCCTCGGTGGCTACTACGCCGGCCAGGTGCTCGACAAGAAGGACCTGCCTATCAAGATGTCCGGCCTCTCCCACTGCTTCAGGCGTGAGGCCGGCGCGAGCGGACAGTACTCCAAGGGCCTCTACCGTGTCCACCAGTTCAGCAAGCTCGAGCTCTTCATCTACTGCCTGCCAGAGGATTCGGAGCGCTACCACAACGAGATCCTGGCCATCGAGGAGGAGATCTTCTCCGGCCTGGGCCTCGCCTATCGGGTCGTCGATACCTGTACCGGGGACCTGGGGGCACCGGCGTACCGCAAGTTCGATATCGAGGCGTGGATGCCCGGACGCGGCGAGAGCGGTGAGTATGGGGAGGTCACCTCGACGAGCAACTGCACCGACTACCAGTCCCGTTCCCTCTCGATCAGATACAAGGATGACGATGGGAAGAACCAGCATGTCCACATGCTCAACGGCACAGCCGTCGCGCTCAGCCGCGCCATCGTGGCAATCTTGGAGAACAACCAGAACGAGGACGGATCGATCACGATCCCGCCGGCCCTGGTCCCCTACACAGGCTTTGACACCATCAAGGCCAGGAGTTGAACACACCATGAGAACAAGCGCTTTGATCACTGACTTTTATGAGTTGACCATGATGCAGGGGTACTGGCTCAAGCGCCACAACCCCCAGGTCGTCTTTGACATGTTCTACAGGACAAACCCCTTCGAAGGGGGCTATGTCCTCTTCGCCGGCCTCAACGACCTCATCGACAAACTGGAGACCTTCACCTTTGATGAGGAGGATCTCTCATACCTGGCCAGCCTCGGTATCTTCAAAGCGGAGTTTCTCGACTACCTCAGGTCCTACCGTTTCACCGGCGACATCTATGCGGTCGCCGAGGGAACGGTAGTCTTTCCCAACGAGCCACTGCTACGCGTCCACACCTCACTCATCGACGCCCAACTCCTGGAAGGGCTCCTGCTCAATACACTCAACTTCCAGAGCCTCATCGCCACAAAGGCGGCGCGGATGACATTGGCAAGCCGGGGCGGGGCGGTCATGGAGTTTGGCCTCAGACGGGCACAGGGCAGTGACGGGGCACTCTCGGCGAGCCGGGCCGCCTTCATCGGCGGATGCAATTCGACGAGCAACACCCTTGCCGGCAAGATCTTCTCAATCCCGCTGAGCGGGACGATGGCCCACTCCTGGGTGATGGCCTTCGACTCCGAACTTGAGTCCTTCCGCACCTACGCCGAACTCTACCCGGGCTCCACCGCCCTCCTGATCGACACCTACGATACCCTCGGATCGGGCATCGAAAATGCGATCATCGTCGGCTTGGAGGAGAAGAAGAAAGGGCACTCCATTGGAGTGCGCATCGACAGTGGAGACCTCTCCTACCTCTCGCGGGAGATCAGGAAACGCCTCGATGACGCAGGCCTCCCCGACACGAAGATCATCGTCTCCAACGATATCACCGAGGAGATTGTGCAGACGCTGGTCCAGGACGAGGTGCCCATCGACGTCTGGGGCATCGGCACCCACCTGGTGACCGGAGGGACGAACTCATCGCTCAACGGCGTCTACAAGCTCGCCGCCATGGAGGGCCCCGGCGGAGAGTTCGTCCCGACGATGAAGATCTCCAACAGCTATGAGAAGACCACCACCCCGGGCATCAAACAGGTGTGGCGCTTCTATGACAAGGACGGGGGGGCCATCGCCGACCTGGTCGGCCTTGAGGACGAGGCGATCGAAATGGGGGTCGACTACATCTTCTACCACCCCTTCAACGAGGGTGATTTCTTCGAGATGCACACCGACCGCTACGCCCGCTTCGAACCGCTCTTAAAGCCGGTCATGAAGGGGGGCAAGCGAACCTGCCCGAAGCCGACACTCACCGAGATCCAGAGTCGGGCACGCGAGAACCTCACCCACTTCCACCGCACCTACCTCAGGCAGATCAACCCACACATCTACAAGGTCAGTCTCACTGAGCAACTGAAGAAGCTGAAGATGGACAAGTTGGTTGCCCAGCGCAAGAAGAGCCGGCAGAGCTAGAGACAGCGCTCGATGGCGGCGGCCAGCACCTGGGCGACGCGCTGTCGATAGGTGCTGTCGACAAGGCGCCTCGCCTCCGCCTCATTGCTCAGGAATCCCACCTCGACCAAGACCGCAGGCATGCGGCACTGGTTGAGTACCCACAGGTCCTGCTCCTTGATCCCCCTGCTGCGGGTCGTGAGCAACTGACTGCTCATCGTCTCCTCGAAGATCGAGGCGATGACGAGGTTGCGGTTGTTGAGCAGGCGGTTGAGCTGGGCCTGCGAGTGGGAGGCAAAGAGGCTGATATTGTCAAGCGGGGTCAACTCATCGAGCAGGGTAACCTGCTTATCCTGCCGTTTGATCAGAATCTCGAAGCCCTGGGCCGACGGTGCTTGGGCACTGTTGATATGGATTGACACGAAGAGCGCCCCCTTCGAGTCCAGCGATTGGCTGGCTGCGATGGCACTGCGCTCGGCAAGTGAGATGAAGGTGTCGTCCTCCCGGGTCATGATGACACGCAGTTGGGGGTGTGCGAGCTTGACCAGGACCGAGAGGCGCTTGGCGATGTCGAGGTTCAAATCCCGCTCCCAGACCACCCCGCCTGCAAAGGGCCAGTTGTATGATGCCCCGGGGTCATGGCCACCGTGGCCAGCGTCGATGATGAGGGTTCCCACCGGCAGCGAGAAGGGGTCTACCGCCGCAGCAAGCGGCAGTACCATGAGCAGTGACAACATCAAGAGGAGTACGCGTCTCAAGACCCCTCCTTCGCCCAGGAGGCGACCAGGGAGGGGAGATCCTCCTTCACCTGCCAGCGCAGCCGGCTCCTCACCTCCCCCTTCCATACCTCTCGGTCGAAGAGGGCGCGCCGCGGCTTCTGCAGCGTGATCGACCCATCCTTCTTCTTCTTGAAGGAGAGCGCCTTTGTATAGCACCGATTGGTACCTGCCCGCTCACTCCGGTCCTCGATGACCGATTCGCGATCGATGAACTGCATCAGGAGCGCACTGGAGGCGAGTACCCGGTGACCGATCAGGGCTGATCGGATACCCCAATCCACAAGCTGGTAGTAGTCGCTCTCAATCTTCTCGTCAAACCCCCTGAGGCGTTGGAAGACCGCCCGGTCATAGAGGCCGAGGCCCATCACCGGATAGAGGGTGCGAACGGCACGAGCCTCATCGAGGAGAGGAAAATCGCTGTCGACACCAAAGGGGTCACCCCCCAGGCTCGGGAATCTCAGCGATGGGACGATCTCCTTGTGGGAGTTGGCGATGACAGCTGCCCATGCGATACGGTCATACCCCGTCGAGAAGAGGCGCGACCCATCGAAGCGTGCCAGATAGAGGTCGCTGCGGGTGATGAGGAAGTAGTTCGCCCCACACTCATTGGCCACCGCGTTGATCCGCTCCCCGATGGTCGTCCAGGTGGCAAAGGAGATGAAGTTTATCTCCGGATAGCGTTCGACCAGCGTCTCCACCTCCCCCTCCGTCACGACAAAGAGCGAGTGGTTGAGGTTCGTGCGATACCATGCGATCGCCTCATCGAGATTGGGCCCACGGCGGTGGTCAAGGATGGCGATGGCCAACTGGACCCTGCCCTGTTGGGCTCTCTGGAGACGACTGCGATGGACTGTGTACTTACTCGCCATCGTCCAGCAGCACCACATCCTCGGGGCGGAAGATCATTGTCTTGTGCCCACGACCCAAGAGCTTTTCCACATCCGCGCTCGGATGACCGGCAACCCTTGAAATCTCGGTTGCATTGAGGTAGACCGCTGCCTTGGCAAACGGTTTCTCCCCACTGGCATAGACCTGGACGACATCACCCTCGGAGAAGGTCCCATTGACCCGCACCACCCCGCTGGGCAACAGGCTCTTCTTCTTGAGGATCGCCTCCTTCGCCCCGCTGTCGATCTCGATTGAACCGAGGTGGG
>CALFMX010000172.1 GCA_937902565.1 uncultured Spirochaetales bacterium | reverse complement strand
CATTTGCCGACACGTTGGCAACCCATATCGGAACCTTCACCATTAACACCGATGGAACAACGGTGAGAAACCTCTCGCTGAACTCAAGCCATGACTACAACTTCTTTTTCAGTGGGCCTCGAGGCAATGACGCCAATGCCTCATTCGGCTTTTTTTTAGGATCGGTCGTGAAATTCGCAAACCAACTATGGGGCACCTCACTGAACCAAGGATTGAGGAATCCGATCCAACCCTCAGGCTATGCCATGAATGGCACCATCACCGTCGACTTCTACCTTGTCAGCTGGGAAGGGGCAATATACTTCGTCGAAGGTGGGTCCTACACCCATACCTCAGGCAAACTGCCCCCATTCTCGATTGCCTTTTCCACAGGCAGCGACTATTGGAATGCCTCCTTCGACCCCATGTCGGTCGACGGAGGCGTTCCCGGTCAAACCTTGCCCTTCCTCCACAACGGATCGGAGACCTTCCCCGATGAGGAGATCAACTATGGCGACCCCCCCGAACTGGTCAGCTACAGTTTCAGCATCATCAACAAGCAGTCCATCAACCTCTCCGATGCGGTGGGCTCTCTCAAGGCGAAGGTGGCTGAGGCCCAGATCACCGTCTCCAATGGCGTTGCCAACAAGAACTACGATGTCAATGTCACCTTTACCAACCAAACGAACACAAACCCTTTTCAATTGACCATGAAGAATGTAACGAATCCCCCGACGATCCCCTACTCGCTCTATTTCAACAACCAATCGGTCACTCCAGGGATGCCCATACCATGGAATGGTCTGAAGAACGGGACCAAGACTTTGGATATACTGGTCACCGGAGTTTCGACCAATAACGCCAACCTTGCACTCGCTGGATACAACCAGGACACCATAGTGGTGAATATCGTCCCCATCAACTGAATCTAACCCCCTTCTTGCTTTTTCATCCTAATACCGTGTATTGTCTTATAACCCCACACAGAGGATGAGTGCCATGTTCGACATCGATTACACAAAGACCCCGGTCACCGATTTCTACGGTATCAATTGCTTTACCGAAGTAGAGATGGGCAAGTACCTCAGCGACTACGTCATTCGCGAGCTCAAAGAGGTGCAACGGGGACAGCGTGAGCTCTCGAGCGAACTGGCCGACCACGTGGCAAGTGCCATGAGACAGTGGGCGCTGGCCAAGGGCGCGACCCACTTCTGCCACTGGTTCCAGCCGCTGACCGGGCTGACGGCAGAGAAGCACGACTCCTTCATCACCCCGACCAAGGGGGGCAAGGTCCTGCTCGAGTTCAGCGGCAAGGAGCTCATCAAGGGCGAGGGTGATGCCTCCGCCTTCCCCAACGGGGGCCTTCGGGCCACCTTCGAGGCGCGCGGCTACACCGCCTGGGATACCTCGTCTCCCGCTTTCCTCAAGGAGGTCACCGGGGTCAAGACCCTCTACATCCCCACCGCCTTCTTCTCCTACAACGGGGAGGCACTGGACAAGAAGGTCCCGCTCTTGCGCTCGGCCCTCGCCCTCGAGAAGCAGACCCTGCGTGTGCTCAAGGCACTGGGAAAGACGAAGGCGAAGCGGATCATCGTCAATATCGGTCCTGAACAGGAGTACTTCCTCGTCGACAAGAAATACTACGACCAGCGGGCCGACCTGCGCCTGGCGGGGCGCACCGTCATGGGCACCCTCGCCGCCAAGGGGCAGGAGCTCAACGACCACTACTACGGCACCATCGGTGACCGGGTCACCCTCTTCATGGGCGAGCTCAACTATGAGCTGTGGAAGCTGGGCATCAGCAGCAAGACGCAGCACAAGGAGGCGGCTCCCAACCAGTTCGAGATCGCCGTCGTCTATGATGCGGCCAACCTCTCCACCGACCACAACCAGCTGCTGATGGATGTCCTGCAGATGGTCGCCCTGCGCCATGGCATGGTGGCCCTGCTGCACGAGAAGCCATTCAGCGGTGTCAACGGCAGCGGCAAGCACGACAACTGGTCGCTTGCCACCGAGGATGGCACCAACCTCTACGCCCCGGGCAACAACCTGGAGGAGAACCTGCAATTCCTCCTCTTCCTCACCGCCTTCATCAAGGCGATGGACGTGTATGCCCCCCTCATCAGGGCAGGAGCGGCCACCGCCGGCAACGACCACCGCCTCGGCTCCAGCGAGGCACCGCCTGCCATCATCAGCATCTACCTCGGCGAGCAGCTCTCCTCGATCCTCGAGGCGATCACCAAGGAGGGCAACTGTGCCAAGGGGGTGAGCCAGTATGTGAAGATGGGCATCACCGCCCTCCCCCAGCTGCCCAAGGACCTCACCGACCGCAATCGCACCAGCCCCATCGCCTTCACCGGAAACAAGTTCGAGTACCGCATGGTTGGCTCCTCACAGTCGGTGGCAGGACCGAACATCTACATCAACGGAGCGGTGGCCCAGGTACTGCAGGAGGCTGCAGACCGGCTTGAGGCGGCAGAGGATGTCGAGCTCGAGTGCCACACCATCATCCGTGACTTCTACCAGGGACACAAACGCATCGTCTTCAACGGCAATGGCTATAGCCAGGAGTGGAAGGCGGAGGCGAAGCGGCGCGGCCTGCCCGAGTTTTCCGATACAGTCAGCGCCCTGCCCCAGATGGCGAACGACGCCTCCATCGCCCTCTTCGAGGAGCAGCAGATCCTCAGCCGATCAGAGGTGGAGAGCCGGCTGGAGATCTACCTGCAGACCTACAGCAAGCAGATCAACATCGAGGCATCGGTGATGGTGGAGATGTGTCGCAAGCAGATCATCCCGGCGGTCACCCAGTACCTCAGCCACCTCGCCGATTCCATCACCGCCCAGGAGCGCATCGGCCTTGCCGCACCTGAGCAGAAGAAGACCGCACAGCTGCTCAATAACTCCCTGGAGCTCGCCATCGCGGAGACCGAGCTGTTGCACATCGCCCTGGCGAAGGCGCTGACCCACACCGATGACCCACAATTGCAGGCCGAGCTCTACCGTGATGAGGTGGCTGCCCAGATGCAGGTCCTCCGCTCCCACGTAGATCTCCTCGAGACCTACACGGATCGCGCCCACTGGCCGCTGCCCTCCTACGACGACCTGCTCTTCCGCCTCTGATCGACCAGGTCGTAGACGGAGCCCTGCCAGGGGACAAGCTCCACATCACCCTCCCCTGTCTCCTTGGCCCTCCCATCGATGTGGGTCGAGAAAAGGCGCAGGGCCACAGCCTCCTCCCTCTCCAGCACATCCGCGAGGGAGCACGTCTGAACCTTCTTGCTCATATTGAGGATCACCATGCGCCTCCCCTCCTCCGACGACCGTGTATAGATGAGGATATTCGAGTTCTTGCACTCCATGAAGTGGCAGTGGCCCATCTGGAGCACGAGGTCGTCACTGCGCAGCGCAATGATCGTGCGGTAGAAGGTCAACATCGAGTCCTTCTCAAGAGCCTGGTTCTCGACCGAATAGAAGTTTGCGCTCTTGGTGAACGGAAGCCAGCTCTCTCCGCTGGTAAACCCATTGCCCGGGCCGGTACTCCATACCATCGGCCCGCGTGAGACATCCCGGCTCTTCATGAACGGCCAGAACCTCTTGCCCAGCGGGTCCTTCATCTCCTTGGGCCAGACAACCGAATCGGGGAGTCCGAGCTCCTCGCCATAGTAGATGAAGATCGTGCCCCGTTGTGTCATCAAAAAGAGGGCGGCCAGTTTCATCTTGTCAAGATCACCCTTGACCCTTGTCGAAAAACGGGACAACTCATGGCTGTTCAAGACCCAACCTGGATCTCTCAGCCGCCCGGTCGCCTCATACCACCGCTTGGCGACCCGTTTCCAACTCTGTGCCGAGAACCGGGCGTTTGCCAGTGATGAGTCGAGGCTGAGATTGAGCTGGTCGCCCTTCTGCCCCAGATAGGAGGCTGCCAGCTCAGGTTCACCGGGAAACTCCGCCATTATCTCGCCGATGAGCACCCTGTCATCGTACTCATCGACCAGCCTCCTGACCTGGCGGACACGGGTATAGGACTCAGGACGGTTGCGATCGAAGATGTGGCGCTGCCGGTCATAGACACGAGACCGTGTCCCGAGGACCTTGGGATTGCTGCGCAGAGTCTCGTCCTTGGCGATGGAGTTTATGACATCGAGGCGTACGCCATCGATCCCACGATCGAGCCAAAACCGGGTAACGGCAAAGAGTTCATCGACCACCTTCGGGTTGCGCCAGTTCAAATCGGGCTGTTGGCGGAAGAAGGAGTGCATGTAGTATTGGCCGCGTACGCTATCGAGGGTCCACGCCTTTCCTCCAAAGGCGGCGATCCAGTTGTTGGGAATCTCGTCACTCCAGATGTAGTAGCCTGCATACTCGCCCTCTGTGGATGAACGGCTCTGGATAAACCACGGGTGCTCGATCGAGGTATGGTTCAACAGCAGGTCCACTATGACCTTGATCCCCCGTTTATGGGCCTCCTCGATAAGCAAATCGAAGTCAGAGAGCGTTCCGAGCTCTTTCTGGACAGTGAGGAAATCAGAGACATCGAACCCGAAGTCGAAATTCGGGGAATCAAAGACAGGGGTGAGCCATATGGCATCGACCCCCAGATCCTCCACGTACCCGAGACGGGAGATGAGGCCCATAAGGTCGCCCACTCCATCCCCATTACTATCCTGGAAGCTCCGTACATAGATACGATAGACAACAGCACCTTGCCACCACTGATATGCCACCTGGACCCCCTCTCTTGCGATGGCCTTGATTGTATCATGAAAACACACCTCTGTACCCACATTACAGAACACCCCCGGCTCTCCGGGGGTGCAGACCTGTGAAACTACCTAAATAGTGTCAGTTACGTATCAGAATAATCTTGCTGTTCCCGGTATAGGTGCAGCATTGCGATAGACGATAGCTGAGGATGTTATATCCAGATGTGCTGTTGCAGTATCTATGAGTTTCTTCACCGTCTGTGAAGCAGTACGTATCGGTCGAAAACCTGGCACCCCTATTTGGGAAGATTCGGATTCTGTCATCTTATTCAATGGTATTAGAAAGAATTGAATAGCCACGGGAATCAAATATTGGAGTCAATCATTCTACCAGTACAAAATTTTTGTTATGCAACATTTGCATTTCAGATAGTATCATCGGGGATTATTGTCACAAAAACGGTATCTTGATAAAATCCGGACAAGGCTTGATCCGCTGCTAAAGGAGGCACGCCGGTAACCATAATATTCTGACTCTGCGGGACATTGGTCAAACCTTCCCAACGAACGGCCTTTCCGGGGGTGACATTTTCATCGTTGAAGCGCAATTCATAGGGAATGGTACACCAGCTATACCCTTCAACCTGCAGTACCAATCGGAAGGGATTGGTGTTGGCCAAATTAGTGAAGACGACACCTACTGCGTATTCATCACCATCTAGACAATTGAGCATTTGAATCTCTGCTTCTGCAACTTTGGTGGTGCCCGTATGAGTCGCGTCGGACAAGTTAATAGCACACTGATTCTTGATAATAAGCCACGCAGTGGGCAACACGGAGGGTTCACCGTAGCCTATAGGATCCGCAGGGTTTGTTCCAGGATTGAGGATAGGGGTGGTGTCAGTGCCTGATCCTCCATTGATCGGAAGAAGGGGGTCTACTCCAGGTCTATACTCACGGTTACCCCCACTGGAAAGCCCTATCTGGAAATTACCTAACACTCCACCGGTAAGGTGGTAATTGGAGTTGAGTTTGTAACAAGATAGAGAATTGGCACTGACCAAATAAATTTCGGAAACAAAGTTATTGACGTTCCAGTTCCCTCGCTCATTGGCTCGATTGGGATGTATGCCGTATTCATTGTCTAGAATTTGCGCTTTTTCGGTATTTTTGAGCGTAGAAACCGCATAGAGATTGAATTGTGTCGGTAGGTCCTGGTATTGCCCGTTCGGCTTATAGGGACCAGTAAAAGAGAACACATGGTCCATACCCACGGTGAGAAAATAGGGGGTGAAAAACCTATCATTACCAACTCGGGTAATGGTCACTGTTCCCAGATGCGCAACCAAGTGATCTGTGAGCAAGGAGGTACCCGCTTCGAAAACGAGCGGACATACAGGGTCGTAGTTCGCCGTGATGGCAGAGTGCAGGGTGAGAGGAATTAGTATAACTAGTAATATAGTATAAAATTGTCTCACTACTCTACCGTACATGATTATGTGTCGACTATCAATGCTGAGTCCTGAGACTTTCGCAAGATTGTTGAATCAACTCCTTATGCAACCTGAATTTCCCACAGATTTGAATGATTTATTGTCAGGCCAAGTCTGGGCATCACCCATCCTCTTTCGCCACGTCTTCGAATTGTTGGCCTTGATGGAAGTGATAGTCTATGACGACACCAAGGATACTTAACCTGGGATGAAAAGTTCTATAGAACACACAGTGAGCAGGTATCTACAATCAGAGGGGAGTCTCTAAACCTCCTGATGATCGACATACGCGAAACTGGACGATAATGAATAGTTGTAAACTACCAGGCGAGGATATTCTGTCAGGCTTTGAAAAATGAAAATTTCCTCTTCATTGTATTTGGCCTTGTTCATGCTCAGAACCTTAAGGCGTAAGTCGAAAAAGAGTTTGAACATGATTTAGTGAATGGGTTTTATTGTGTGCTCTCCGTAAGTTAATCAACAGCCATAAATGTTAATCATAAACGGACACGTACTACAGAAACGCACTGTTCTAAAATAAGAGCAATTGCAATTCATAATAACTTATGAGTAATTTCTAAATGAGAACAATATGTTTAACTAAGATATTATATTTATTTTTATATATTTATGATGTTTTTATTTATATTGAAATATATTTCGATATCATTTAGATAGTGTTTCTATTCTTTACATATAGTTATTCTATATATATTATAGTGTTTTGGTTTTTAACCAATATTGTTCTTATAATATTATATATAATAAATGCTGTATGAGTTAATATATTCACTATAACACATACAGCATTATTAAATTGTTATGTAATAATTCTATATAATTTTAATATGCTTTTAGAAAGTATTGATATATTTATTATTTAAATATCATCATACTTCCTTTGGAATTCTTTGAGTGAAAATCGAATGCCAGCAGCCCACCCGAGCCCCATTGAAGAGAAAAGCTCCTCTAGTTCTCGCTTGAAGGATGGTTCGATAGAAAACGTTGTCAGAACCTTCTTCTCTTTCTTTGGTGGTCTCTTCTCTTGAGAGAACAACTCTTTTGCCTTCTGTGAACTGATACTCTTGTCCACTACTTCTTCCGTTTCTGCTTCGGGATTACGTTTCAATGCCATGCCTTATCTCCATACCTCATCATTAAGCATCATCAAAGCCTCTATTGTCGTGGGTTTGAGACCCTTCCCTCTTACCCTGAATTGCTGTGGGGCCTTGCCTGCCTCCTGAGCCTTTCTGAAGAGGGGGTCAACAGGGATTTTGAAAACCTCAAACTTACCTTGAAGCGCAGCTTCGTAGATATCACGATGCTGCCTAATTCTATTGTCAAAGGAATTGATGATTATTTTATTGTGCGTAACGGTTGATCGTAAGTTCTTTTGGAGGCGTTGCAGTTCATCGATGAATATTTCAAGTCCATCGAGACTAAACACCTCCGGTGTCATAGGGGTAATCACTTCGTCAGAAGAGATCAAGGCAGCACGCTCAAGACGGCCGAGGCCTGGTGAGAGGTCAAGGATGATGCGATCAAATAATGGAGATACTTCTTTGATAAGGTCTTGTAGTATAAAGGGTTCTTCTGCAAGTTTCGTTTCTGAGTACATCTTAAGGGTCCCACCAATACCAAAAGTAGGCAGGATATAGAGGTTAGGTACATGGCTGACTTGCAAAATAGCGTCATTGACAAAACATTTACCCTGGACAACATCTATATCCTGCCTACTTTTGGTATTGGTGGGAC
>CALFMX010000171.1 GCA_937902565.1 uncultured Spirochaetales bacterium | reverse complement strand
TAACAGTAATTCGTTATTTTAACACCTCCCTGTCTCGGTTTGTGGTCTTATTATATAGTACTATAAATTACTAGTATTTAGTTGATTCCCCTTTTGATTTTTTTAATAAAATATGTAATACTATAACAACATTATAAATTACTGATGCAGTTTCAAATCCAGAGAGGAGCCCCCATGTCAGTCGACACCGATAAATACAATATCAAGACCGTAGCCCGTTGCTTCCAGATTCTCGATTACGCCAGCGAACAACCTGGCCCGATCTCCATCCAGGACGTCTGCAGCGCCTTGGACACCAACAGCAACATGGCCTTCCGTCTGCTCGCCAGCCTGCAGAACTCAGGCTATATGACCAAAGACCCCTACACCGGCCTCTACTCGATCTCACTGAAGACGCTGAAGCTGAGCCGTAGCGCCCTCCAGAGCCAGGAGATTCGCAAGGTGACGATGCCATATCTTGAACTGCTCTGGAACCAGTTCCCCAAGGCGAACGTCAACATGGCGGTCTTCTACGGTGGTGAGGTCCTGATGCTCGACCGCATCGACACCCAGTCCACCCCGCGTACCTACTTCACCCCGGGCCGCCAGCTCCCCTTCCACTGCACTGCCCTCGGCAAGGTACTCACCTGTGAGATGGAGGAGGCGGAGATCGATGCCCTCATCGAGGAGAAGGGGCTGCCCATGTACACTGCCCTGACTATAACCGAGCCTGCAGCCTTCAAGGAAGAGCTGGCAAAGGTACGTCTTGAAGGCGTTGCCCGTGACCGCAATGAGTTCATCGAAGGGGACAACTGCTCCGCGGCCCCCATCAGGGACCGCTATGGAAAGATCATTGCTGGCATCAGCCTCAGTGCACTGACCTCCAACATGCTCGTCGAGGAGATCGAAGCGACGATTCCACGGCTAAAGGAGACCGCATCACGGATCTCCTACATGATGGGGTATATGGCGACGCCGGTACTCTGACTGTCCCGATTACCTACGTTCAAAACCCCCGATCACCTGGTCGGGGGTTCTCTTTTGATCACGGATCTCACTGGATATGTTTCTCCTGCCCCGCCCTCAGCGCTTCACTACATACGCCTGGGTAAGGGTATTGAAGATGATACAGGAGAAGACGATGGCTCCCCCGATGAGGGTGTGCCTCGACGGCACTTCACTGAGGAAGATCCAGACGTAGAAGATACCGAAAATGGTCTCAAGGGAGGAGATCAGCGCACTCTCTGAGGCGGGGATGTAGCGTGTTCCCGAACTGATGGATACCTGTGAGATGGGAATGACCACAGCGCCGAGGAGGAGCAACGGCAGGAGCTCGGCGGTGGTGACCCTGACACGCATACCAGCGAGGAAGAAGGCGATGATGGCTCCAAAGAGACCGCCCATCGAACAGATGGCGATGCGGTCGAATTGGGGGTGTTGGCCCAGGTATGAGAGGTTCACCCCCAAGACGAGCGGGGTCCAGACTGTGTAGAGGAAGTCCTTGGGCCCGATGGTCCCCAGCTGGGAGCTGTACATGTAGATGATGCCCCCAATCGCTCCGACTGCTGCCATCAGCGTCAGCGCATGGGGTTTGGTCCGATAGAAGAGGTATGAGTGGGCTGATGCAAAGAATGGGGAGAGGCTGACCATGACCAAGGCCACGGCCGCCCCGCTCTTGGCCACTCCCAAGGAGAACGAGATGCCACTTACACCCCATAGGAGGGAGGAGAAGAGCAACGCGCTCCCCCCGCTTTTGATGATGGTAAACCAGGCCCGCTTCCGGGTGGAGACAAAGAGGATGAAGAGAGAGAAGAAGGTGAAGAGCGCACGCCAGAATCCGGCCTTGAAGCCCGAAACCCCGCTCATCCTGATCAGGAGTGCATCGCTGCTGACCACCAATACCCCTCCCAAGGTGATGAGAATCCCCTTCAGGTACTCTTTGTTTCCACTCATTGTATACCCCTACCCCTCTGATGACACATATGGCACTAGCCTACCAACTTTATGGGGTTGTGGCTATCGGGATGAATTCTTAACATTACAGAATGTAGACATTCGTACACCTTTGAATGATACCGTGTAAAATTCAAAGAGGTTGGACAATACATAAGAGACGGTTTCTCTGGTAAGTTCTCATCGGAAACAGGATGCCTAGAGATCAGTGCTGCTCATCTTCATCCCAGAACGGAACCAACGCTCCATGCGCGTCAAACACAATAGGCCGATAGTCTGAAATCTTACGAACTGACGATACTTCCGAAATCGATTCATAGGCCGCTTTAGAGACATAAATCTTGCTCAATGCCTTTGTGTTCTTGATGATAACCAACTTAGGATTTTGTTGCGCGAACATTCCTGCCGCTTTTAAGCACGCTTTGAACACCAACTCATCATTTTCCAGAGTAGCCGGAATCTTTGCAATCCCAGGGTGCATCCCTGTAAGCGAGTTGACTATAGTAGATTCTTCATCGATCATGTCTCGGAAAGCCTTGGTAATGAAATCAGCCATGCCGCACCCACTTGCGTTGCCAGAGGATTTTTCCGTCAGCCGCAACAGGCCCAGCACCTCAACCTTTGGGCCTTCGTGAGGACCTCGATTGATCGGCCTTCCGATGATAGCAGGATCCATACCAGTGCCACTAATATCCTTACCCTGCTCATACACAATGAGTACATCGATAACAGGAACCGGAATTGACGGGACCATTGAAGTTGCGCGCTTGAGAATTATTGGTTCATCCTCCAGGATTGTATCCTTCGTAGATACGTATACATCCGCAAGCTCCTCGTATCCATTCTCAATTACTGAAATCCCAGCAACAATATTTAATTTTTCTAATGCGAGTTTTCCAACCCTCACCATGTTTTTCCCAAGGTGTGGTACTCCAAGGTTGTGGGTCGCCACAGCACCAACATGTTTTGCCAATCCAATCGCCATCATTTTCAGGAGACCACTCTGATACTCCTCCCGAATCGAGGTATGCGTTTTTACTCGATTTAGGAGAACAATCCCATCGGCTGCAAGCGCATTCTTGTCAATATAGACAGGAAGTCCTAGTTCTGTCCTCCCAATCTCTTTGACTTCCATCGATGAAATAATAGGAGCTCCAACCGACTGTTCAGTGATTCCTAAATGTCTGAGTAATTCAACTTGCCCTTCAGCGGTAGCTCCACCGTGGCTGCCCATTGCAGGAACAATAAATGGGATACCACCAGCTCTCTTTACGAGGGAGACAGCTTTCTTCATAATTCGCGGGTATTCAGCTATCCCCCTACTCCCGGCAGTAATAGCAATCCGCCAGCCAGGAGTAATAGTAATCCCCGCCTCATCCCAGAGTCTCTCAAGTTTCTCTTCGATGTTATCAAGTCTAGTGCGATTGAAGGAGAGCTCAAGTGCACAGACCTCTGGGATATCGAACGAATCAATCATTGTAACAAGACTTGAACTCATTAATATGCAGCCCTCACTGCGAACATTCCCTTCATTCTCTCAGCATAGAAATATTTGACACCATCCAACGTATGATCCTTCTCAAGTTTTTCAAAATTCACTCGGATTGGCGTTCCCTCTATCTGGGGAAGATAGAATTTCCCATTCTTCTCTTCGCTCTTCACACTGAGTATCTCGCCCATTGGCTGCGTCATAGGCTCGTGATTTTCCAATAACCCATCTTCCTCAAAGAGGGCTCCAAAGGCTGCGTTCAACCAACTGGTTCCACCAGCAGAAAACATAAGTCCCTTTTCTGTGCACAAAGATTGGATTTTCAACAAATCACTCATTTTGCTCATCCGCCCTACCAATGGCATGAGGTGGTCAACACCTTTTTCTGCATACGTTTCAAATGCAAACGCATTTCTCATCGATTCCCCATAGCCGAGCTTCATCCCGACTCCGCGGTCTTTGAGTTCCTGAATGGCATTCATATCATGGGAGTGGCAAGGCTCTTCATACCATGCAGGATTGTACGGTCTTGCAAGGTCAGCAAACCGCAAGGCTTCATCGACAGACCACACCTGGTTTGCATCGATTGCAATACCTATATCGGGGCCAACAGCCTCTCTGACCATAGCCAGGCGGCGCACATCACGCTCCATGTTCTGGCCCCAATCACTACCTACCTTGAATTTAATGATAGTGTTGCCTTCTTTGACATAACGCTCCATATCAGCAACAAGATCTTCATCGGAGGCAAGCAACGATCCACCACCTTTGTAGATGGCGCACCAATCCCTCTTTGCTCCTAAAAACCGATGCAGTGGCTTTCCATGACGACGTGCCATGATATCTAGCATCAGGAAATCAAACTGACCCAAGTCAGCAATCTGCCCTGATTGGAACCCAAAGTTACGTAACTTCCAGTAAAGATCTTGGTACCATTCGCTCGCTTTTTTTGTTTCACCTGTAAGGACGAGCGGGAGAATATTATCTATCATACCCAATGAACAAAAAGTTTCTCCACATATCCCATTGCTATCGTAGAGTTGAATCCATCCTTGCAACGGAATAAATGAACCAAACCCTCCAGTAGCATCCCTCCAAGGCTTCTTTACAGGAATTGGATTGAAGTTATAATAAACTGCCTTCGAGAAGCTGATATCTTCATCTACAATCGGAAATCCAAGTTCTGTCGTATCCATACAAAGTATCTCCTATCATTCATTCAAGAATATGGTTGATTTTT
Source organism: uncultured Spirochaetales bacterium (assembly GCA_937902565.1). Classification (GTDB taxonomy): domain Bacteria; phylum Spirochaetota; class Spirochaetia; order Sphaerochaetales; family Sphaerochaetaceae; genus Sphaerochaeta. The sequence continues at coordinate 12,999 of CALFMX010000171.1, read as the reverse complement.
GGTTAGAAAATCGTGCATTGCAGACGATGTCTTCAGTCATTCGATCATCGTCAACAGATCTTCATCTTCATCAAAAGATAAGTGCCGAGGCTCAGATACAGCTATCAGACTTGGATATTTTCCCTTTTTTACATCCTGGTAGTACGCCTCCGAAAGCATGATTAGGTCCAGATGCAGTGTGTTCTTGATACGAACGATTCGTGGATTATTTGAATCTACACCATTTAGGGTTCTGATACACGCCTGGATTGCTTCCTTGTCAGTTGCGACGACTACAGGAATCATTGCGGACTTCACCACAGTGCTAGTCAAACAATTAGGATAGATCATCTCCGAGTCAAGCTTCTCATAGAGTCGCTTGGTGATGACGTTCGCCAAACCCATTCCATTAGCATTTCCATGGCTTGCATCGGTCAAATCAAGAAAGCACGTCCGTTGAACGTTCAATCCACCCGATGCGTATTCTGTACTCCATGTCCCCGAGATGTTTGGGTCAACTCCAGTACCGGAATAGTCCTTGCCCATCTCATTTACGATGAGGACATCCGAGTCTGGTACGAGGATTTTTGGCATGTTCTTAAATGCCAGTTGTAAAAGCTCCGGTTCACGCTTCATGACGTCTGAGGGCAATACTGCTTCGAAAAATGCTGTCTCATCATATGCATTCTCGATACAGGGAATGGCAAAAAGAATCTTCGACGTATCAAGAACCACCCTAACATTGGCTACCAGGTTCTTTGCCATATTCCCCATTCCATCAGAATGGACACTTTCAGCCCCTTTCTGCTTGCCCAGCCCAACGACCAACATCTTGCATATTCCACTCTCCACAACCCCTCGAAAGGCGTTGTGAGGTTTGATGCGGCAAGAAACGATAATACCATCGGCTTCATAAGCGAACCTATCCTGAAAGACCGGCTTGCCATATTCCGACACCCCAAGTGTGACTGTCTCCATGCTGCTTTTGATAGGGCAGCCCATGGAATCTTCGGTAATGCCAAAAGTGGCAAGAAGTGCGGTCTGTCCCTTTGCAGTCGCCCCTCCGTGGCTTCCCATAGCGGGAACTATGAAGGGATGGGCGCCCTGATCAGAGACAAAATCTACAACCGCTTTCGTAATCACATCCACATTGCGGATACCTCTACTACCAGCAGTAATGGCAATTGACATCCCGGGCTTCACTGTCGCCAAAATCTCAGGTTTGTTTAGCTCCTGCATGATCATGGCGGGAATGTCCTCACGTCTTATATGGTCCTTTGCAAACTCCTGTCGTGCATAGAACATCTTCGGAATTGCAATTCCTTCTAACAATTTAGTGACGTTACCACCTTTGACGATTTTCATTGCAGGCCTCCCATCTCCAGCATCGAAAAGAACACAGACATCCTAGGAGATTGCCGCTTTCTTCTCCTTCCTTGTTTTTATCTCCTTGATAACAGTGAACACCAGTACCGCAACAGTGAGCAACATGAACACCAATGCTATAGGGCTTGAAAAGAATACAAGGAAATTGTTGTTGGAATATTGCATCCCACGAATCAGGTTCTCTTCAACGATGGGAGTCAATACAAATCCAAGGATTATCGGTGCCTGTGGAAATTTGTGACGAACAAGGAAGAACCCAAGAACACCGAAGAACAATGCTGTCCAAATATCAAACACACGGTGGTTTACACCATACGTGCCAATAACACAGAAAACCATGATAACCGGCAGCAAGATATGCTTGGGTACGGACAGAATCTTAACGAATACCCGAAGTCCACCATACTCTACTATCAACATCATGATGGTCGAAACGAGGAAAGCGGCAAAAATTCCATAGACAAGGACTCCACTGTTCTTGAAGAGAAGTGGTCCAGGCTGAATTCCGTGTAGCGTCAAACCACCGAGGATCATCGCGGTTACTGTGTCCCCGGGGATACCCAGAGTCAACAATGGAATGAGAGCTCCTCCAATCGAGGCATTGTTGGACGTCTCTGATGCAACGATTCCATCAATACAACCAGTACCGAACTGCTCGGGGTGTTTGCTTTGCTGCTTTGCAGCACTATACGCAACGATGTTGCTGGTAGCACCGCCGATACCAGGGAGGATACCAATACCAATGCCGATAAGCGCTGAACGCATCATATTGCCAAACTGCTCTTTGAACTCTTTGAGGGAAACACCAAAGCCTTTCATTTTGTATTCAGCGATTTCCATCTTGTCTCTTTTTGTGCCAGCCGAAGCAATGCTGAATATTTCAGCAACAGCGAAGAGCCCGATAAGCACTGGAAGAAGCTCAAAGCCGTTCTCCATTTCAACGAATCCAAAGGTAAATCTGAATGCTCCGCCAATCGAAGCGATACCGGCTAGGGAGAAGGTTACACCAATGAGGGCACTAGCAAGCCCCTTCAATACATTGTCGCCTACCATACCAACAATCATGGTCAGTGCAAAGAGACAAATTGCAAAATATTCATAAGGTCCAAACTTTAATGCGATTTTTGCAAGCGATGGTGCAATAAAAATCAGTGCAATGATAGACAGGACTGTACCAATAAATGAATACAAGATACCAACACCAAGCGCCTTACTAGCCTCACCTCGTTCAGCCATTGGACCACCATCAAATACAGTGGCAACGGATGATGGGGTACCAGGTATCTTTAAAAGAATAGCAGAGATTAATCCCCCAGATGTCCCGCCAACATAGAGGGCAATCAACAATGAAATTCCATTTAATGGCGTCATCCCAAAAGTCAAAGGGAGACAAAGGGCAACAGCCATTGTAGACGTCAAGCCTGGAATCGACCCGAAGATGATACCAACTACGGTTCCGAGAAACATTACAAGGAATGTCGTGGGATTTAAAACGGAAAGGAGTCCTTCAATTATCATAGTTTAACCTCTTCAGAATATACGGCCGGCTGGCATTATGAGTGAAAATGCATTGACAAAAATCAGGTTAGTCAGAATTGGGACTACCAGCGAGATAGCACCCACCAGAATGTAGTTCCTCTTATTGCGCAGCTCTGTTGGCATAAAAAGCAATATTTGGAATACTAGATAGATAATCGAACAGATTACAAATCCCAAGATATTGATCATCCCAATATAGAAAACAAACAGGATGAATGTCACAATTACTCCTTTCTTATTCATCTGCTCAGGGCTCTCGTCCGCAGTGCTTTTCAACCCAAAAACAAAAAGGAGAATTGATGTTACCAACCAAAGCCCAGTTACAATCTTTGGCAAGAAAGCACCACCAATCGATGTGGTGGTAACACCTGTTTTAATTGTTTGGGCAGAGATAAACAACACCACGCCTACGATAACAAAAAGCAGGTTGAACAGATTCGATTCAAAATTTTTCTTCATGAACATTCTCTTCCTTAAATATACATAGGAAAGCCATATCTCATTCGAGCGATGGCTTTCCTCATATTCCCTATGCTTTAGAATTCAATGCCCTTAAGCATCTCTTCAACCTCAGCATACAACTTCAGTCCTTCCTCTCCAGGAATGAAGGTCGGCTTCTGATAGTATGCTTCATAAATCTTCTGCTGATACTCCTCATTGGTGTTAATAATCTTCCCAACAGTCTCTGTAAATTCAGCAACAAGATTTGCGGGTGTTCCCTTCGGGAATGCAAAGAAATAGTAGAAGGGAAGTGTGGCATTTACACCTTGGTTCTTGTTGGAGATAATACCAGCTTCTTCAAGGTCATAGGGACTGTCACTTCCGATTACACTCAAGCTTCCTTCACTCACGTAATCCTTTACTGTGCCATATGCAGCGAGGATAACATCGACGTGGCCACCGAGAATTGCCGCAAGACGTGCTGAAGCACTTCCGGCATCAACTGGGTTCAAAAGGAAACCGTTGATGAGTTGCATCGCAACAGCATACGTAGTTGCACCAGTCTGAATTGCAATCTTTAACTTGTTTGGATGAGCTTGAGTGTATGCCTTAAGGTCAGCCATATTCTTGAAGTTGTACTCAGGCTTTGTAACAATCACGTTTCCACGGTTCATTGCCGCAATACAAGAGAAATCATATGAATCAAACCCATAATCAACAGTACCACTGGCCTTGTTCACCACAAATGCTGAGTGATAGAAAAGGATACTGCTACCATTTGGAGTGGCATTTTTTACCTGACGAGTTCCCGTTGCTCCCCCATTACCACTTACATTAGAGACAACAAAGTTGCTTCCAATTTCTTTCTGGAGGTATTGGGCCAAAAGACGGGCATTAAAATCAGTGTCTCCACCAGCACCGGCAGGAACGACAATCTCAACATTTTTCGGCCACTTCGCTTCAGCATCACTCTCATTTGCACCACTAGCAAAGGCAAAACTCATTGCCAAAATGGCAACCATCAGAATTGCAAACGTCTTTTTCATGTAATACTCCTTCTTAAACTACTCCTCAATTCCATGAGGTTATTTCTTTACGTTCGGCTACTAAGATCAACACACTCACGGCATTCTCATACTAGCCGAGAAACGGATACCCGCCCTTATTGTGTCCTTCTTTTATATAATCCTATGACGAGATTTTGCATCTGTCAACGAATTTTTCAAATAATTTCAAAAATTATTTGATTTTTGCTTATTTTTTATAATATAACCAATTTTATTTATAAAATTTTTTGATTTAATTTGAATTTTTGTATTCTTAGGTTCGTAGCTTATGCTTAAAGCATTGAACAAACGTTCAAAAGACAAGAATAATACGATTATGTATCGAATACAATCTTCTAAACTACAATGGTAATTCTAATTACACTAAATTGATGTCATTTTTGAGGGGGCCTTGCGGCCCCCTGATAATACGTTTTTGTTACGCGAGGTACCCCGCATCAACAAGCTGCTGGCGCAGGTGCTCCATCTGGGCCTTCGGGGAAGGAAGGTTGGGCAGGAAGGGATTTCCGACCTCCACTCCCATCAGGTTGGCCAGGTCCTTGGTGGCTACCGGGAAGCTGGACTTGTCGGTTGCAAGGCGGATCGGGTTGAGCTTCCACTGCGCTGCAAGCGAGCCGGCAAGGTCCCCTTCGAGGTACTTCTCGTAGATTGAACAGACCAGTTCAGGCAGGTAGTTTGCCGTCGAGCAGACAGCCCCCACCGCCCCGACACAGAAGCCTGCGTAGATCAGCGTGTCCTTGCCGCACATCACCTTGAAGTCGACATCGCTGTTGCGTCTGATGAACTCGATGGTCTGCGTCATGTCCCCGCTCGAATCCTTCATGCCCACGATGTTATCAACGGTGTGGGCAAGTTCCTCGACCAGATCCTGGCTCATCGCATACCCGCAGCGGCCTGGGTTGTTGTAGAGGAGGACCGGCACATCGCTCACTGAAGCGGCGATCGCCTTGATGTGGCCCTTCAGCTCCGCATCCGTCGGCTTGACGAACATCGGCTGGAGGATCGAGACCCCTTTGGCACCAAGGCGTACCCCCATCTGGGCGAGGCGGATGCACTTTGCAGTGCGGATATGCCCCACGCCCATGTAGATGGGAACACGCCCTGCTGTATGTTCGACCATCACCGAGAGGATGTGTTCCATCTCATCCTCTTCGAGCATGTAGAACTCACCATTGGAACCAAAAGCAAGCAGGCCAGAACAGCCACCATCGATGATATAGTCGATGAGGGAGCGGAGTGCTCCCTCGTCGAGTCGCTCATCGTCGGTGATCGGTGTCAGAATCGGGACAATGATCCCCTTGATGAATGATGTATCCATATACTCCCTACTCTCCGATAGTCGTGCCGCTGAGCTTGGCGTAGTAGCGGGCCAGCGCGCTGTGGTCGTCACCGCCGAACCCATCGGCGTGCAGCGTCTCCATCATCTCACGCGCCAGTGCGGTCAACGGGAGCGGGCTGCCCACCCCGTGGCCGGTATCCAGTGCGTTGGCCAGATCCTTGATGTGAAGGTCGATCTTGAAGCCGGGCTTGAAGTTCGACTCCATCATCATCGGGGCCTTTGCGTTCATGACCGTACTACCGGCCAGGCCGCCCTTGATCGCCTCGAAGACCAACTCGGGCTCCACCCCGGCCTTGCGCACCAGCGTGAATGCCTCGGCAACTGCGGCGATGTTGAGCGCCACGATGATCTGGTTTGCCAGCTTGGTGGTGTTCCCCGCCCCGATGGGCCCGCAGTGCACCGCACTCGATCCCATGACCATGAGGATATCCTTCACCTCTTCAAAGAGGGCCTTCTCCCCACCCACCATGATGGCAAGACTGCCATCGATAGCCTTGGGCTCCCCACCGCTTACCGGGGCATCGAGCATCCGCACGCCCTTCTCACTGCACGCCTTCTCCACTTCCTGGCTCGCAAGCGGGGCGATCGATGACATGTCGACGACGATCAAGCCCTTCTTCGCCCCCTCGAGGATCCCGCCCTCACCCATGACCACGCTCTTGACGTGGGGGCTGTTGGGCAGCATCGTGATGACAAGCGGAACCTGGGCTGCGACATCGGCGCTACTCTTGCCTGCTACGGCGCCGGCTGCAACAACTTCATCTACGTTCTTCGAATTTACATCGAAGCAGACCACTTCGTGTCCTGCCTTCAAAAGGTTCTTTGCCATGGGCTTGCCCATGATTCCAAGTCCAATGAATCCAATCTTCATATATACACTCCTTCTCAATAATTTTGACAACAGCAATGCATCCCTAATCGGATACGATGCCTTACCAATAGAGTACGAGCAGAGTGTAGATTTGTCAATAAGAATTATATTTTACTTACTATCTATTATAATTTTTGTATTAATTGTTATATTTCTCAAAGATAATTATAGAGCATTGCATCAGTGGGTTTGGTTCCAAACCCACTGATGCTCGTACGATTGCTCTGTTCAGATCGGAAGCTTCACCTTCTTTCCGCTCTTCGCACTCATATACACCGCCTCGATGATCTCCACAGCCTTCAGGGATGAGGGGCCGTCAATCTCAACCGCGGAGCCGGTTCTCAGTGAATTCACAAAGGATTCGAAGAGGCGCTTGTGACCGTGGTAGCCGATGGCCATCGGGTCCGCCGCCCCACCACCGGTTTCGGTGGTGTTCAGAAAGCTTTCCCGGATCTTCGCATCCTCCTCACGCTCATCCTCGAACTGCCACTTGACAATCGACTCCTCCTCGATGACCACACTGCCCTTGCTACCGAGGATCTCGACACGCTTGAGAAAGCCTGGATAGGCGCTGGTTGTCGCCTCGATTACCCCAAGGCCGCCGTGGGCGAAACGGAGGACCGCGACCGCGGTATCCTCAACTTCGATGCGCTCGTGGGTGAGGGTATCACTGAAGGCGAAGACCTCCTCGACATCCCCGGCGAGCCACTGCATCAAGTCGATGGCGTGGATTCCCTGGTTCATCATCGCCCCACCGCCATCGAGCTCCCAGGTACCTCGCCATGCGCCACTATCGTAGTAGGCTTGGCTGCGATACCACTTGATCTGGGCATCAGCCATGACGATGCGGCCGAAGCGCCCCTCATCGATCGCCTTCTTGACCATCTGCGGGGCGTCGTGGAAACGGGAGGGGAAGATACCCATCAGCTTCACCCCGTTCTCTGTGCAGGCATCGATGATCTGCTGGGAGCGAGCCTTGGTGATCTCAATCGGCTTTTCGATGATGAGGTGCTTCTTCGCCTTCGCCGCAGCGAGTGCTCCTTCAAGGTGGAGGCCCGAGGGGGTGGCGATGGTTACGATATCGATTTCATCATCGGCGAGAAAGGCATCGATGTCAGTGTAGCCCCTGCACCCGTAGGTGTTGGCAAACGCATCCACCGACTCCTGCCTGCGATCCAAGCCAGCAACAAGCGTACACCCTTCGATTTCCATGATCGCCTTGGCGTGCATCCCGCTGATATTGCCAAGCCCGACTATTCCAAACCCTAGTCTCTTCTGTTCGTTCATTCTCTTTCCTTAGTTCTTATTCATTCACCACATGCACCGCCTTGCCCCCCAAGAAGGAGGCGAGGTTATCGACGGCTATGTTCATCAACCGTATGCGGCTCTCCTTCGGGGCCCAGGCGATGTGGGGGGTGATAAGGATATTCTTTGCGCTGAGGAGCGGGTTGTCCGCCTCGATGGGCTCGGTTGAGACCACATCCACTGCCGCTGCCCCTACCTTGCCACTGTTGAGTGCCTCAGCGAGGTCCTGCTCGACGATCAGGGGGCCACGGCTGGTGTTGATGATGATGACCCCATCCTTCATCGCTGCGATGCTCTGTTTGTTGATGATCCCCCTCGTCTTCTCAAAGAGCGGACAGTGGAGGCTGATCACATCACTCTCGCCCAGAAGCTCATCAAGGCTCACATACACCTCACGGTGTGCCTCATCCTGGTAGGAGTCAAAGGCGATGACCCGCATGCCGAAGGCGCGGGCGATGCGGGCGGTTGCCTGCCCGATCCTCCCATAGCCGATGATACCCATCGTCTTGTCACGCAGCTCCATCAAGGGATAATCCCAGAAGCAGAAGTCAGGGCTCTTGCTCCACCGCCCCTCCATGACCGCATCGCTGTGGTGTTGCACGTGGTGGGCCAGCTCGAGGAGCAGGGCAAAGGTGAACTGGGCCACCGCATCGGTGCCGTAGGTGGGGATGTTGGTGACCACGATCCCCCGCTCTGCTGCTGCAGCAGTATCGACGACATTGTAGCCGGTCGCCAGTACACCAATATAGGTGATGGCGGGCGCAGCCTCGATCGTCTCTTTCGTCAACGGAGTCTTGTTGGTGATGACGATCGGGGCGTCCCCGATCCGCTGTAGAATCTGCTCATCAGAGGTACGGTCATAGACCGTCACATCACCAAGCGCCTCAAAGCCCTTCCAATCGAGATCCCCCGGGTTGAGGGTATACCCATCCAACACTACAATCTTTGTCCGCTTCATCGCTCTTTCCTCAGTCGATCCATTTCGTTGCGCCAGACGCGCAGCTGTTCAATACTCAGTGTTCCCGGCTCAACGCTACGACACCCATCGAGCACCGGCAGCTCTGCCCGTGCCATCTTGCGGCACGCATCGGCCGTCAGATGGGCGACCTCATGGGGGATTACGATCGCCCCATGCTTATCGGCGTGGATAAGGTCACCAGGGCGGACCACGAGACCGCCGATCTCAACCGGTGTGTTCTGCGCTTCCATGTGGATGTAGGCGTGGCTGACGAGGATGCAGCTGGCCAGATAGCCGAAGCCCATCGCCTCCACCTCATCGAGGTCGCGCACCCCGCCATTGGTGACCACCCCCTTGCACCCCAGGGCGAGGTGGATCGTGGCCTGCACCTCTCCCCAGAAGGAGCCGATCGGCTCCTCATCGATATCCTGGATGACGGAGATCGGGCTCGGGCAGTCGCGGATTGCCTGGTAGTACTGCCAGGCAATCGCCTCATGCTCTGCCGTCTTCTCTGAGAGCGCACTGACCTTGGCGGTGACTGCGTAGCCACAGAGGCGCTCCATACCAGGAAAGATTGCTCGGATCTTTGGGGAGGTGAAGCCCTCGGTGCGCGCCCTCAGGTCAAAGACCTCCAAGGCATTCGCCACTGTCGGGGTATCAAACTGCTTAAGCTCTTCCAGCTGTTCATTGCTCAGGTACTGCATCGCTGTCCTCATCACTGTGATAGCACCTAGCATACCATATTCATAGGGGTTTGGAAGCAGAGTGATCAGCTGTCATCAAGAGGAGAGGGGAACAGATGTATTGGATACCCCCTCCTATATATACGACACCGGAAGCGCTACTGCATCCTTGGAGAGAAAGGCCGGTTTGTCGATGCTGCAGATGACGGTCTTGGGCCCGATCTCCTTGTTGATGTTCTTGAGCACCCCGAAGTTCTTCAAGGCGCTGCTGCCGGGGGTAGCGCTCTTCTTGATCTCGACGGGATAGAGGATCTGTCCCTCTTCGATCAAGAGATCGATCTCCTTGCCCTCGTGGTCACGGTAGAAGTAGAGGGAGGGATCTCGCCCTGCATTGTGCCAGCTCTTGATGATTTCGCTGATGACGAAGGACTCGAAGAAGGCACCGGCCATATTCCCCTCCTCCAATGATTGGGGAGTCTGCCACTTGGTGAGCCAGCTGGCCAGGCCGGTGTCCAGGAAGTAGAGCTTGGGGGTCTTCGTCACCTGCTTCTCGATGTTCCTTGACCACGGGTGGAGGAGCGTGACAATACCGCCGGCGATCAGGATGGAGATCCATCGCTTGATGGTGGGGGAGCTGACCCCCACCTCCTTTGCAATGTCCGTATAGTTGACGATGGAGCCGGTCCGACTCGCAAGAACAGTCAAAAAGATGGTGAATTGCCACTCATCCCCGATCTGGGTCAACGATCTGACATCCCGCTCGATATATGTCTTCACATAGGAGCCATAGTACAGGTCCCTCGATTGGGACCCACTCACCAATTCGGGGTAGGAACCACGGTGGATAATCTTCCACAACTCGTCTCGTCCAATACTGTACCGCACGTTTCGACGCATGATCTGCTCTCTCGATCGAACAAACGGCTCGCTGAACGTATCACCGTATTGTTCTCTCAGCGAAAGCCCATGCAGAACCAGGATCCCCACTCTCCCGGCAAGACTCTCGGTTACGTTCTGCATGAGGGCGTACTGCTGGCTTCCCGTCATGATATAGAGCCCTTTCGCCTTCCGTCGGTCAACCTCCATTTTGATGTAAGAGAACAACTCTCCGATATATTGAATCTCATCAAAGATGACTGGAGGGGTAATAAGGGAGAAAAAATGTTTCGGATCACTCCTTGCGGATACGACTTGAGTCGGATCATCGAAGGTAATATACTCCAGATTTCCAAATACATTCATCAATAGAGTACTTTTCCCTACCTGCCTCGCTCCGGTGATCAAAACAATGGGAAATGATTCTGCATATTTTTTTACAGTTGATTCAATGTGCCGATTGATGTATTCCATATCACCTATCCATAAATTTTAATATCTAATATTAGATTATCAAATATTAGATATTATGTAAAGAAATATATGGGAATGCAATCAATATAGAGAAACGAGGGAAGATTACAACAGGTACGTTAAGAGATATTCCTTAACCAGCCCATTAGGTCAGCGTGCATTGTCAGCTGATTTAAGAGGTTTTGCATATAATCTAATATATGATATTAGATTATCTAATACCATAGAATGAATTTCAACCACTCAAAATACTTTCCACTCTATAAATCTAAAAATCCAATAGCAGATTTTCTATTCTCTGTTTAGAATACAAGGCCATATTGACCTCTGTCCATCTCTTTTACATACTCAGCTCATGAAGCGCAATCCCTTTGGCAGAGTCATGGTTGTCTACATCATCAAGTGCCTCCTCGCAGCAGCCATCTGCTGGGGCCTCTACAAGGCCTTTCCCAAATGGCACCTGCTCTGGTCGATTATCAGCGTGCTGCTCGTCCTCGCCCCCGATTGGGACAACTCGATTGCGCTGCCGATGATGCGCATCAAGGCCAACATCGCCGGGGCTTTGGTGGGCCTAGGCTGCTTCTTCCTTCCCTTCGGCCAGCTCTTCTCCCTGCTAGCCGGGGTTGCCCTCACCATCATTATCTGCACCCTTCTCTTCCCCTCATCGACGCGCAGCGCCCTGGCGGCACTGGTCATCGTCCTGATGCAGGAGACCGGGGAGCCGGCCTTCAGCTATGCGCTGCAGCGGATCTTCGCTGTCATCCTCGGCTGTCTGGTGGGCCTTGCCATCACCCTCATCTTCTTTGGAGGGCACAAGCTTCTAGAGCACCGCTCCCTCAAAGATGGCACTCCTGGGCTCGAGGCTTCCAGCTGAGTACTCCCAGATCGTCTCATACTCACTGACATCCTCCCCCATCGCCTCCAGCTGGCGCAGGTAGGCGGCGATCGACTTGCTCTCGATGATGATGACGTGGCCCATCTCCTCGATGACCGGGGAGTGGGCCCGGCTATGGTCGAACTCAAAGCGGAGGATCCGCCGCCCGTCGGCGGTGATGCCGATGGTGCGGTAGGTATTGCTCTTGCCCACCCCCGGCAGGTTGATCGTGTTGCGGTCCGGGCTGATGAACGGGATCTCATCCCCTTTACGGATCATGTCGGTCTTCTCCACCATCCGCTCCGCCTCACTGAGGAAGGAGCGCAGGGCGGCGTGGTAGCGCTGGGCAATCTGGCCGATGGAGGCCTCCTCCACCTGCTCCTGGGTTGATCGTGCATTGGTGGCAAAGAGCTCACGGTTCTCTCTAAATCCCTTGACAGAGAAGTTGTAGTAGGGCAGTACCCCGATGTCGTTGAGGGCCTTGCGCAGCGCAGCCGAATGGCCGCGCCTGCTCGCCGCTACGGTGAAGACCTCCTGGTTGGTCACCGCCCAGCCTGCCGCAAGGAGGCGGGCGATGGCGTCCCTCGTCTCTCTGGTGATCTCCATCGCCGTCGAGATGTGGGTCTGCACGATGCACTCCTCGATGCCCACCGCACCTGAGCGCTCTTTGAATGAGCGCAGTACCTCGACCAGCTCGCTGTTGATGCGCTGGGGGAGGTAGACCGGGATCTTGGTGCCGAGGCGTACCCGCCTCATCTCCTCATAGCGCTCCTCCCTCCCCTCGTTGTCCGCCCGCTTGGCCGCTGCCATCTCGAGGACCGCATCGAGGATCTGGGAGAGGGAGCGGGGCGAGCTCATGAAGGCGTCGCCTCCGGTGATGAGGATGTCGCTGAGGTAGGGGTCGTTTCTAAAGTACTCCATGTTGAGCTTCAAGAGCTCGGGCCAGCTCCTCTTCGGCTTGAGGGTCTCGAGCTCGAAGTTGAACCGACCCGCCTGAAAGTCGTACATCCGCTGACAGTATGCACAGAGCCCGCCACAGGCGCGCCCCATCGTGTCGGGGATGAAGATCGCCACGTTGGGGTAGCGGCGGTGGACGTTGTGGGAGGGCAGGACCCAGCCGGCGGCATTGGGCTCTCCCGGCTCGGCGATATCCTCCTTCTCCTCTTCTGCCATCATTTACTTCTTCAAATCCTTCTAGGCTCAAAGA
>CALFMX010000170.1 GCA_937902565.1 uncultured Spirochaetales bacterium | reverse complement strand
TATTTCACCCAATGTCCTGTTGATGGATGAGCCTCTTTCAAACTTGGATGCAAAACTGCGTCTTGACATGCGCAAGGCCATTAAGGATATCCAGAATACAATAGGGATAACAACAGTATACGTGACTCATGACCAAGAGGAGGCAATGGCCATATCTGATCGGATTGCTGTTATGAATTTTGGAGTAATCCAGCAGATTGGTACACCACGTGATTTATATCAACGGCCAGCAAATCTGTTTGTTGCCACATTCATTGGGCGAAGCAATATCCTAGAAGGAACAGCAAAAAATAAGACAGTTAGGTTCACTGCCAGTGGATATGAGGTAAAATTGGACTCTTTGGAGAAAATTCCCGAGCAAAGCGTTAAAATTTCAGTAAGACCTGAAGAGTTTATCATCTGTTATGGCAAGGATGATGAAGGCATTGAAGCGGTGGTCGAGGACAATACGTTCCTAGGTCTGAATACACACTATTTTATGAGACTAGAGTCCGGTGAGCTTGTTGAAATCATTCGCGAGTCCTTGATAAGCGGCGATCTTTCAAAGGGTGATCGTGTCAAACTGCAAGTAAAAACTGAAAAGATCAATGTCTTTTCTGCTACTGAGGATGGCACCACTCTGATTCAGCGGGAGGAGTGAGAATGACACATCGACGAAAATTGAATATTTGGGACGTGTGTTCTGTAGTGGTGTTTGTGCTCTTTTTGATGTTTATCTTGTTTCCTTTGCTGAATATATTGAAGAACTCCCTAATCAATCCTGAAGGGCAATTCACGTTGGCATATTTCAAAAAATTCTTCAGCCAAAGGTATTATTCATCTACTTTGCTCAACAGCATCAAGGTAGCCATCGGGGCAACCGCACTTTCATTGTTGATTGGAATCCCTTTGGCATATTTCAATACGGTCTACCGGCTACGAGGCAGCACAATGTTGCAGGTACTCATAATCCTGTGTTCCATGTCAGCGCCTTTTGTCGGGGCCTATTCTTGGATTTTGTTGTTTGGCCGGGGCGGAACGGCCACGTTGTTCCTGCGCTCACTGTTTGGAGTGAGTATTCCGAGCATCTATGGTTTTGGCGGAATAGTGATCGTGATGACGACCAAAATGTTCCCATTGGTTTACCTATATGTATCGGGTGCTCTGAAAAATATTGATAACTCATTACTTGAGGCATCTGAAGGCATGGGTTGTACTGGCTTTAGTAGGTTCTGGAAAATTACCCTTCAGCTCTGCATCCCCGCTATCTTGGCAGTTGCGTTGATGGTCTTTATCCGTGCGATGGCGGATTTTGGGACACCTCTTCTGATAGGAGAGGGGTACCGGACGTTCTCTGTCGAAATCTACAAACAGTATGTTGGGGAAAGCGGGTCGAGTCATAATTTTGCAGCTGCCATTAGCGTCATCGCCATTTTTATCACCGGGGCATTTTTCTTCATTCAGAAGGCGGTTTCCAAATACTACAGTTTCAAGATGAGTGCCTTGCATCCTATCAAGAAGAAAGTGGCTAAGCCTCTTTCGAACATATTGATGCACGTCTATTCGTATGTAATTGTTGCTGTTTCTTTCTTACCTCAGGTATATTTGATTTATACGTCATTTAAAAAGACGAGTCCATCAGGAACTGATTTTGTGCCTGGGTATTCTCTACGGAACTATGAGGTCTTTTTCAAGCGGATGGGATCATCGGTCACGACTACGCTGTACATTGGTCTCATGACGTTGGTAGTGACCATAGTCATTGCTGTGTTGGTGGCGTATCTCGTGACCAGACACAAAAACATGCTCAATGACATGATTGATACCCTTTCAATGCTACCATATATTATTCCAGGTTCTGTAATAGGCATTTCTCTTGTTCTTGCGTACAATTCAAAACCCATCGTCCTCACAGGCACTGTACTCATTCTAATCATAGCAATCAGTATTCGACGGATGCCTTATACGATCAGAAGTAGTGTGGCAACACTCCAGCAAATACCAGAGACAATAGAAGAGGCTGCCGAGAGCCTCGGCACAAGCCGGGGAAAAACATTCTTCAAGATTACCATCCCTTTGATGGCCAATGGAATCGTTGCTGGAGCCATTCTCAGTTGGATTACAATCTTGACTGAATTGAGCTCATCAATCATTTTGTACAGTTCTAGGTCGACAACATTGACTTTGGCAACGTACATCTTTGTGTCGCGTGGGAACTATGGAGCTGCGGCAGCTTCAGCTTCTATCCTGACTGCCTTTACGACGTTGTCTCTGTTGCTTTTCTTCCGTGTGTCTAAGACAAAAGATCTCTCGCTGTGATGAGCCATCAGCTTTGTAATATGTAGGGTGGACCTAGAGCCTAGATTATGGTTTTTGGAAGGAAAATGATGAATAAATACAAAGAGCTTAAAGAGCGAGCGTGGCTCGCCAATATGGAGATTCCCAGACAACGGCTTGCCATCTATACATGGGGCAACGTCAGTGAAATCGATCGTTCGTTGGGTGTCTTTGCTATCAAGCCCTCAGGGGTCCCCTATGACGGCATGCAGGCATCGGATATGGTGGTGTTGGATTTGGATGGAAATGTCGTTTCCGGCACGCTGCGCCCGAGCAGTGATATGAAGACACACTTGGTGCTCTACCAACGCTTTGAAGATATTGGTGGTATTACCCATACCCACTCACCATACGCTGTTGCCTGGGCCCAAGCAGGCTTGGATGTCCCTCTCTATGGCACAACCCATGCCGACCACACGCATAGGCCGATACCTTGCACGCCGATGATGAGTCGGGAACAGGTAGAAGGGGACTATGAGCATGAGACTGGCGTATTGGTAGCCGAGCTCTTTAAGAAAAAACGTCCTAAAGAGCAACCAATGGTACTGGTCGCTGGACATGGACCGTTTACATGGGGCAAGGATGGCATGGAATCCGTTTATAACGCAGTCGTGTTGGAGGAGGTCTGCAAGATGGCCTATCTGACCCGAACGCTTGGACCCACTACTCCTGAGTTGCCGTCTTATCTCAAGGACAAGCACTACCTACGCAAACACGGGCCAGATGCGTACTATGGGCAGGATGGTCACTCAGAGGCTTAGTGGCCTCCAAGCAGGATCCTCACTGCCATGAGCATGAGGATCACCCCTCCGGCCACACCGGCCTTCTTCTGTAATTTGATGCCCCAGCGGTTGCCTATGGCGACCGCTGTGATGCTGAAGGTGAAGGTCACCACCGCTATGATGGCGCTTGCCGTGAGGATGTTCACCTGCATGATACTGAAGGAGAAGCCCACCGCCAGCGCGTCGAGGCTGGTGGCGATGCTGAGAGCGATCAGCTCCTTGGGGTGGATGCGGTCGAAGGCCTCGATCGGACACCCCTCCTCTTCATGGAGTGCATCCCAGAGCATCTTGGCACCGACGGCTGCCAGGATCAGGAATGCGACCCAGTTTGCCATCGAGCAGAGGAAGTGACTGAACTGCACACCCACTGCCCACCCGATGATGGGCATGGCGGCCTGGAAGAGGGCGAAGGAGAGGGCGATGATGAGCCCTTGGCCGAGCTCTGCCTTGCGCATCCTCAGTCCCTTGCAGAGCGAGATGGCAAAGGTGTCCATAGACAAGCCACAGGCTATGAAAAAGAGCTCGGTTGCGGTCAATGCTATCCTTCCTTCGTGGTATGGGGTGAGTATAGGAGCTTTTGGGCTATGAGACAAGCGATCATCTGGATTGTTGGAAATCCAACATATTATTGTGGCGGGGTATGCTAGGCTCTCCAGGAGGGATATGCACCGGCGAAGACCACCGGTTCAAGACGAATACATTTTAAGGAGCATGATATGGACAACAAGATGTTCTGTTACCAGTGCCAGGAGACAGCAAGGAATTTCGGTTGCACCCAAGCCGGTGTATGTGGCAAGCAGAGCGAAACCTCCAATCTGATGGACCTGATGATCTGGGTGACCAAGGGACTGAGCCAGGTCACCACCCGCCTGAGGGGCGAGGGCAAGAGCGTGGAGAGCAGTGTCAATCACATCGTCACCTACAACCTCTTCCAGACCATCACCAACGCGAACTTCGATGATGAGAAGATCATCGAGCGGATCCTGCTCACCATCGCCGCCAAGGAAGCGCTGCTCAAACAGCTCGGCGACACCAAGGGCCTCAGTGAAGCCGCTCTCTACAACAACACCGATGTCTCCTCCTATGAGGAGTTCTCCAAGGGTGTCGGCGTGCTCAGCGAAGCCAATGAGGACGTACGCAGCCTCAAGGAGCTGGTCACCTACGGCCTCAAGGGCGTGGCCGCCTACTCCAAGCACGCCAATAACCTGATCAAGGACAACGATGAGCTGGACGCGTTCATCCAGCGGGCCCTGAACGACCTGCTTGAGGAGAAGAGTGTCGACGAGCTGGTCGCCCTGACCCTTGAGACAGGCAAGTGGGGCGTGGAGGGCATGGCGCTGCTCGACGGTGCCAACACCGCCGCCTACGGCAACCCCGAGATGACGCGCGTCAAGCTCGGTGTCGGCAAGAACCCGGGCATCCTGATCAGTGGCCACGACCTGCGTGACCTCGAGATGCTCCTTGAGCAGACTGTAGGCACTGGGGTGGATATCTACACCCACTCCGAGATGCTGCCGGCCCACTACTATCCGGCGTTCAAGAAGTACGACCACTTCTATGGCAACTACGGCAACGCCTGGTGGATGCAGAAGAAGGAGTTCGAATCCTTCAACGGCCCGATCCTGATGACCACCAACTGCATCGTCCCCCCGGCGGCCTCCTACAAGGATCGCCTCTTCACCACCGGTGCAACCGGATTCCCCGGCTGCAAGCACATCGATGGCGGTATCGGCGAAGAGAAGGACTTCAGTGAGATCATTGCAATGGCCAAGAGCTGTCCGCCCCCGACCCAGATCGAGGATGGTGAGCTCGTCGGTGGCTTTGCCCACAACCAGGTCTTCGAGCTGGCCGACCAGGTCGTCGATGCGATCAAGAGCGGTGCCATCCGCAAGTTCGTCGTCATGGGCGGGTGCGATGGTCGTTCCAAGAGCCGGGATTACTACACCGAGTTTGCCAAGGCGCTGCCCAAGGATACGGTGATCCTGACGGCGGGGTGTGCCAAGTACAAGTACATCAAGCTTGACCTTGGCGATATCGGGGGGATTCCCCGGGTCCTCGACGCCGGCCAGTGCAACGACAGCTACTCGCTGGCGCTCATCGCCCTGAAGCTGAAGGAGATCTTCGGCCTCGATGACATCAACGAGCTGCCCATCGCCTACAACATCGCATGGTATGAGCAGAAGGCGGTCATCGTGCTGCTGGCGCTGCTCTACCTCGGGGTGAAGAACATCCACCTCGGCCCGACACTGCCGGCCTTCCTCTCCCCGAACGTGGCAAACGTGCTGGTGGAGAACTTCGGCATTGCCGGTATCGGCAGTGTGGAGGATGACCTGGCTCTCTTGGTCGGCTGACCATCCACAGAGTATGAGAGATGGGCCCTTCCGATTGATCGGGAGGGCCCACTCTTTACCACATTGCATGGACTCAAAAAACCCTCCACCGAAGAGGGGAGGGTTGGTACCGTGGGTGCAGCGTGTCAGTTGTTGACGCGCTCGATGTACTCCTTGGTTTCGGTGTTCACCCGGATCTTCTCGCCTTGCTTGATGAAGATCGGGACGCGGACCTTCAGGCCGGTCTCGGTGGTCACGTACTTGGTTGCACCTTGGACGGTGTCACCCTTGACGGCCTCCTCGGCCTCGGCTACCAAATAGACGACCTTGGGCGGAATCTGGATCTCCAGCAACAGGGCCTCCCAGAAGGTACAGCGGTAGGTCTCCCCATCCTTCATCAGGTACTCGTAGTCGGGGAAGGTCTCCATGGGAACCTCAATCTGCTCGAAGGTGTCGGTGAGCATGAGATGGAAGTTCTCCCCATCGTTGTAGAGATACTGGCAGTCGCGGTCGGAGACGGTGATGTCCTCTGCGTTGTCTTGGCTCTTCATCGTCTCCTGCAGGACCTGGCCGGTTGCAGGGCTTTTCAGCTTCAGCCTGACAAAGGCCGATCCCTTGCCTGGGTTCACGAACTCTCGGTCTACGACAACGAAGGGCTGTCCCTTGATCAACAAGGCGGTTCCCTTCTCAATTTGACCAGCTTTAATCATAAAAATTACCTCATATGGTTACAAAATACATGAAATACACCTCGCCATCTTAGCAGAGATATGAAAAAGAATCATCCCCCCATAGAGGGGAATATTTCTTATCAGCTCCATGGCAAGGGATTACCCAAGCGTGTGGGAGAGAGGGAAGAGCATCACCTCCTCCAGACTGCCCCGTCCCATCAAGAGCATCTGCAAGCGATCGAGGCCCATGGCCACCCCGCTTACCGGCGGCATCTGTGAGATGATCCGGGCAAAGTCAGGGTCGATGTCAGGGATCGGCATGCCGCTCAGCGAGCGCTTTGCCACCAGACGGGCGTACTCGTCCCGGTAGTAGTGCTCGATCTTCTGTTGCCGCCGCTCCTCATCGTAGCAGTTGGCAAGTTCGACCCCTCCACCGTAGAGCTCCCAGCGCCGGCGCCATGCACCCTCCTCTGTTGCCAGGCACTCGATCTGGGCAGGGTAGCGCTCCAGCACCAGTGGCCGCTCCTGGCTCAGATGCGGCTCGACGAAGGTGAGGAAGATCCGGTTGAAGGTCTCCTCCCAGGTCTCGCCCTCATCGGGGACGGTGAGGCCGAGGCGCCTCGCCTCGCCGGCGAGTGTGCTCTGTCTCTGGTGTCGTTCAAGATCGACCCCCGCCAAGGTCCAGGTCGCCTCCTCGACGGAGAGACGGGCAAAGGGGGGGCGCAGGTGGTCGGGGGTGTCCTCGGTGATGAGGGCTGCGAAGAGTTCTTCGGTGATGGCGATTGAATCCTGCTCATCCGCCTCGGTGGTGTAGTACTCCAGCATGGTGAACTCTATGTTGTGGTTCTTCCCCAGCTGCTCGCTGTTGCGGAAGCAGTGGCTGATCTGGTAGATGCTGCCCCAGCCATCTGCGATGAGCCGTTTCATGTAGACCTCGGGGGAGGGGACCAGGTAGAGCTCCCGCGATGGGAGAAAGGGGTTTTCAAAGCGGGTGGCGAAGTTCTCGATCGTGGACTCGGGGATCAGGGTGGGACTGAGGACTGGGGTATCGACTTCGAGGTATGAGCGCTCATCGAAGAACGAGCGGATCTTCCTCATCATGGCACTACGGAAACGGGCAGCTTCTCTCATGGCTTCCATCATAGTGAGTGCCTCCCCTCTGTTGCAAGCGAGCGGGGAGGCGCAGTATACTTTGGCCCATGAGTCGATATGATACCCAGGACATAATCTACGCCCTTGCAACACCATGGGGCAGAAGTGGTCTGGCAGTGATACGAATAAGCGGAGAGGGGTGCCGAGCTTCCCTCTCCCCCTTCTTCTCCTCCCCAACAGCGCTCATCGAGGCAAAGAATGCCACCTTGGTGCACGGCTACCTCCTTGATGAGGGGAACGCGCGCATCGATGAGGTGGTGTTGGCTATCAACACGAGAGGGCACGGGTACACCATGGAGGAGGCAATCGAGATCTCCTGTCACGGCTCGATCGCCGTAATCCAGGCAATCCTCTCCCTCCTGGGCAGGATCGGGATGCGCAGCGCCGAAGCGGGGGAGTTCACCTTCCGTGCCTTCATCCACGGCCGCCTCGACCTCACCCAGGCCGAAGCGGTCGAGGAGCTCATCTCTTCGGTGAGCCAGAGCTCGCGCTCGCTCTCCCTCTCGCGCCTCGAGGGGCGGCTGAGAGAGCGCATCGATGAGCTCAAGGAGAGCCTGCTCACCCTCTTGGCCGCAGTCGAGGTACAGCTTGATTACAGCGAGGATGAGCTGGATGAGTTCGTCTTCCCCCGCCACGCGCTTGCCACTCTGATCGAATCAATCGGGTCGCTGGCCGACACCTACCAGATCGGCCGCCTCTACAAGAGCGGGGCGAAGGTGGTCCTCGCGGGCTCGACGAATGTCGGGAAGAGCTCCCTCTTCAACCTCCTGCTCAAGGAGGAGCGTTCAATCGTCAGCCCCTATCGGGGGACGACACGAGACTACATCGAGGCGGATCTGGAGGTAGGGGGAATCCCCATCCGCCTCTACGATACCGCGGGGCTCAGGGAGAGCGAGGATCTGGTCGAACAGGAGGGGATCGTGCGCACCGAACGGCTCATCGGGGAGGCGGACCTGATCATCTACCTCGTCGATTCGACCGACCTCGGCCATATTCCCGCCGAGGATGGGCGTACCCTTGTCGTCTACAACAAGAGCGATCTGGTCCGTCCCGCCGCCGATACGCTTGCCATCAGTGCGCAGAGCGGGGAGGGGGTGGATCGACTGCTCAAGGCGGTCGAGGATCGCCTCAAGCGCTCACTGCCCGATATCGGGGAGGGGGATCTGGTCATCGAGGGGGAGCGGCAGTGGCGGCTCCTTGAAGGGGCGAAGGGCGCCTTGGTCCGTGCCCTGGAGCTGAGCGACTCGGTCGACGTACTCGATGTGGTTGCCGTTGAACTGGCCGAGGCGCTGACGAACCTCGGTGAGCTCACCGGTGAGGTGCGCAGTGACGACATCCTCGATCGAATCTTCAGCGGATTCTGTGTAGGTAAATGAGATGGACTATGATGCAATAGTAGTGGGAGGGGGGCATGCCGGGATCGAGGCGTCGCTGGCCCTTGCCCGGATCGGGTTTTCGACCCTCTTGGTGACCCAGCGCCTCGATACCATCGGCGCCTTGTCATGCAATCCAGCCATCGGTGGGCTCTCCAAGGGCAATATGGTGCGGGAGATCGACGCCCTCGGCGGCGAGATGGCCCACCTCATCGACCGCTCGATGATCCAGTTCAGGATCCTCAACCGCAGACGGGGGCCGGCTGTGCAGGCCCCCCGTGCCCAGGCGGACAAGTTCACCTACAATCGTCTGGCAAAGGAGACACTCGAGGCCCAGGCCAACCTCGCCCTCTTCATGGATACGGTGGTCGACCTCACCCTCGACAGGGAGCAGAAGCGCTACCAGGGCATCGTGACCGAGCGGGGACACCACATTTCAAGCCGGGTGCTCGTGCTCACCACCGGCACCTTCATGGAGGGGAAAATTTTCATCGGGGAGTGGGAGACCCCGGCCGGACGCCTTGGGGAGCAGGCAGCCATTGGATTGGGCACCGCCTTGCGCGCAAAGGGCTTTCCGGTAGGGCGGATGAAGACCGGCACCCCATCCCGGGTCCGACGCTCCTCCATTGACTTCTCCGCTGTCGAGGTGCAGGAGGGTGATCGCGTGATGGCTCCCTTCAGCTTCGATTATACGAGTGTGGACCGCCCCTCAGAGGATTGCTACATCACCTGGACCAATGAAGAGACCCACCGCATCATCCGCGAGAACATCGGCCGCTCTCCCCTCTACGGGGGGAAGATCAGCGGTATCGGGCCACGCTACTGCCCCTCCATCGAGGACAAGGTGGTGCGCTTCCCCGAGCGTGACCGCCACCAAATCTTCATCGAGCCCGAAGGGATCGGCACCCAGGAGATGTACCTCAACGGGGTCTCCTCCTCACTGCCGGAGGATGTGCAGCACGCCTTCATCCACTCGATCAGGGGCCTTGAGGATGCAGAGATCATGCGTCCCGGCTACGCGGTCGAGTATGACTACATCGATCCGCTTTCCCTCTACCCCTCGCTGGAGAGCAAGCTCGTGGACGGCCTCTTCATCGCCGGGCAGACCAATGGGACCAGCGGCTACGAGGAGGCGGCCTGCCAGGGCCTGATCGCCGGGATCAACGCAGCCCAGAAGCTCAAGGGTGAGAAGCCCCTGGTCCTTGGGCGCAACGAGGCGTATACCGGCGTCCTCATCGACGACTTGGTGACGGTGGGAACGAAGGAGCCGTACCGGATGTTCACCAGCCGGGCGGAGTATCGGCTGAACCTGAGGCATGACAGCGCCGACCAGCGCCTGACCCGGAAGGGGTGGGAGGTAGGCCTCCAACGAGATGAACAGCTCACACGGCTTGAGGAGAAGCTGGACCGCATCGAAGCGGTCAAGGATCTCCTGGCTGCGCGCAGCTGGCGGGAGAAGAATGCCCTTGCTGCCCTGAAGATGCCCGAGATCACCATCGATGTGCTCAAGGAGACGGTCGAGGGGCTTTCTGACTTTGATGAGCCGACGCTCTACCAGGTGGAGCTGGACGTCAAATACGCCGGCTACATCGACCGCCAGCAGCGGCAGGTCGATCGTTTCGAACGGTTGGAAGCGATGGAGATCGACCCCCGCTTCGACTACGACACGGTCGAGGGGCTCAGCAGTGAGGGGCGGGAGAAGCTGAAAGTGGTCCGCCCCTTCTCGGTGGGCCAGGCCTCGAGGATCGGCGGGGTACGCAACAGTGATGTGGCAATCCTCATCGTCCACCTCAGGCGGGGAGGGGGGCGTGTATAACGCATTGATCCGTGAGGGCCTCTCCTCCCTCTCTCTCGACCTTGATGGAGAGCAGGTTAGTCAGCTCGAACGCTACATCGCCGAGATCGAACGTTTCAACCCGGTCTACAAGCTTGTCGCAGCCACAGGGGAGGAGTTGGTCATCCGCCACATCTTCGACAGCCTCAGTGCGAAGGCGACCATCGAGGCCTTGCTCAAGGGGAGCGGGGGCAGCCGCATCGCCGACCTCGGCAGTGGGGCGGGCCTGCCCGGCATCCCCCTCGCCATCGCCCTCCCCGATGCGACGGTGGCGCTGGTGGAGCGGATGCAGCGGCGGGTGGGCTTCTTGCGCTCGGCGCTTGTCGCCACCCACCTGGGACCCCGGGTAGAGATCATCGACCGGGACCTCAAAGAGGTGAGGCAGCAGTTTGATGTCGTGACCTTCCGTGCCTTCCGCCCGCTGGTGGAGATCCTCGACCTCGTCGCCCCCATAGTGGTTGACGGTGGTTGGGTCTGTGCCTACAAAGGTCAACGCACCCAGGTGGAGGAGGAACTGCGCGCTGTCGAAAGGCAGTGCAAGAGCCGCTGGCAGGGTGAGATCAGGGATATTGTGGTCCCGCGGCTCGATGCTGAACGGACACTTTGCCTTCTGCAAAAGATTTGATACCATCAGCGGGGAGGCAGGTAATGGCAGGACGTAAGAGAAGGGTATCGCAGGTTATGGCTATCGTGGTGTTGGTTCTGGCCATCGCCTCGGCGGCTCTCGTCGCCACGGCCTTCATCGGCACGGACAATGCCCTCCTCTCCACTCTGCTGCAGGTCGCCGGAGACTACGTCTCCTTCGCTGCCGATGGTTCAGCCTGGGGCCTGGTGCCCCTGCCAATCATCCTCTTCGGCCTCTTTGCCATGATCATAGCCATACGCCGTGGCAAGCGTGTCTTCTATCTGCTCATCCCCCTTGTGGTGGTGATGGCCTATACCCTCTATACCCTCAGCCATATGGTGGTGGAATCGAGCCGACCCTATGTGGCGGCACAGCTCCTCCAATCCTCCGATGGGTGGCGGGGAGCATCGCTGAAGGTGGTCATCGCCTTCCTTGCCGAGATGGCCCTCTTCATCGCTGCGGTGCTCATCGCCGATGCACTCTCTCATATGAAGAGCCTGAGCACTGAGCGAAAGAGGAAAAAGAGAGAGAAGGCTTCCAAGCCGGTGAAGACGCAGGTAAAACAGCCACGCAGCAAACCCAAAAAGCAGGGCAAGGCACAGGCACCGGGCACGATGGAAATCGAGGCCGAGGCGACGGAGGAACCATCGCCCTTTGCCGTTGTCGATATCCCGGCGATGGAGAGCTTCTCCCGTCCCCATACCCCTGTGTATGAGAGGGCGGAGACTACAGAGAGCGTTCCCGACCTCGGCAGGCTCTCGACGAGTGCGCTCCATACCCTCAATGAGGAGCGCAAGCGCAACAACGGGGTCAGTTACCTTGAACAGAAGCAGCAGGAGCTCAACGTCAAGCCGATAGCCGAGAAGGAGGAGCACCTCTCCGGCTTCCTGGTCGGCGCCCTCGAGGCGATCGGCAAGCCGTCCAAGAAGGCGAAGGAGGAGACGCCGCGACCGAAGGGGAGGGCAAAGGGGATGCTCGTCGAAGCGGTTGCCCGTGAGGAGGTGCGCCACGAAGAGCCGGTGGTGGCCAAGGAGCGTGTGGCCCCACCCGTCGATGCCGGGGTACGCCGTGATGAGCCGATGGTTGTCAAGGAGCGCGTCATCGCGGCGACTGTCGAAGGGGAGCGGGTAAGCGAGCCCACCGAACCGGTGCGGCCTGCAGCCCCCGTCCGGCGTCCACCGGTGGCTGAGCCGGCTGTTGAGAGTACCCCGGTTGATGACGATGAGGAAGATCTCCTCGAGAGCTCGAGCGGCATCGGGGGGTTGGTACGGGCAGAGGGCAAGAGTGCCCTGCTCAACCGTGGCAAGATCGGCTACAAGTACCCCCCTGAGTCGATGCTCAGCGCCTATGAGAAGATCGGTGATGTCGTCGACGCCGTGACCATCAAGCGGGGAGAGCTCCTGGTGGAGACCCTTGCTCAGTTCTCTATCAGCGTCGAGCTGACCAATATCGTGCGTGGTCCGACGGTCACGATGTTCGAACTCCTGCCCGCCCCCGGGGTGCGGGTCAATTCGATCGCCAACCTTGCGGACAACATCGCTCTTGCCCTCGCCGCCACCCAGGTCCGTATCGTTGCCCCGATCCCCGGCAAGAGTGCCGTGGGTGTCGAGATCCCCAACGCCAAGCGCGATATCATCGGTTTTCGGGAGATGCTCGGCTTCCTCAAGCCCGAGCTGGGCGTGCCGATGGTCCTCGGGCGTGACCTGCTCAACCGGGGAGTCGTCATCGATGTGATGAAGAGTCCGCACCTGCTCATCGCCGGTTCGACCGGTAGCGGAAAGAGTGTGTGCGTCAACTCGCTGATCTGTTCAATCCTCTATACCCGCAGTCCGCGCGAGGTGCGCCTGATCCTCGTCGACCCCAAGATTGTCGAGCTGAACATCTACAACGGCATCCCCCACCTGCTGACGCCGGTTATAACGGATGCCAAACGGACGCTCAAGGCGCTGGACTTCGCCCTCTATGAGATGGACCGCCGCTATCGCCTCCTGCAGTCCATCGGGGTGCGCAACATCGTCGGCTACAACGAGAAGATCAAGGCCAATGCGCTGGCGAGGGAGAAGCTGCCCTACATCGTCATCATCATCGATGAGTTTGCCGACCTGATGCATCTGGTGGGCAAGGAGATGGAGACGAAGGTGAGCCGCTTGGCGGCAATGAGCCGTGCGGTGGGAATCCACCTGGTCCTGGCCACCCAGCGACCGTCGGTGGACGTCATCACCGGAGTCATCAAGAACAACATCCCCACCCGCATCGCCTTTGCCGTGACCAGCTCCACCGACAGCCGGATCATCCTCGATGAGATGGGGGCGGAGAAGCTGCTCGGACGCGGCGACATGCTCTACCAAAGCAGCAGTGAACCGGCATCGGTGCGTATCCAGGGCTCCTTCCTCAGCGATCAGGAGGTGGAGGATATCGTCGCCTTCGTCTCCAAGCAGGGAGAGCCGGACTATATCGACGAGTCCTTCTTCGAGGATGATGAGCCGAAGGCCAGCGGTGACGGACCGGGCGAGGGCGTGGACATCAACGATGACGAAGCGTTGATGGAGGAGGCCCTTGCCATCGTCGTCGAACGCAAGAGCGCAAGCGCCTCATACCTGCAGAGACGACTGAAGATCGGGTATAACCGAGCTGCCCGCCTTGTCGAGCAGATGGAAGAGATGGGGTATGTAGGCCCGCCAAACGGCAGTAAACCCAGGGAGTTGATAAAGTATCCATGAATCGAGAGTCGATGATCGGGAGGCATGCCATACGCAATGGCGCCGTGATCCCGTCTGAAGAGGCCACCGTACCGGTGACCAGCCGTGCCGTGCAGTACGGGTTTTCCACCTACGAATCCATCCGGGTAGTGAACGCCCATCCCGTCCACCTCGGTGACCACCTTGAGCGCCTGGCCAGATCCTGTGAGGGCATCGCCCTGGTCCATCCGTTCACCGAAGAGCAGATAGCCGGTTGGGTAGCCGACCTCATCGCCTGTGATGGGATTGATGAGGCGACCATCCGCATCCAGCTCTATGGGGGTGAAGAGCCTCTCCTCTTCATCCTCGCGAGCAAGATCCTCTCCTATCCTTCCTCCTACTACAGCGACGGGGTGGGGGCGACGACCTACTCTGGGGAACGTCTCATCCCCTCCTGCAAGACCGGCAACCTTCTGCTCAACTACATGGCCCTCGCCGATGCGAACCAGCAGGGGTGCTTCGAGGCCCTGCTCGTCAATCGCCATGGCCATATCCTCGAGGGGACACGCTCCAACTTCTTCGCATTCCGTGAGGGGGTGCTCCATACCGCCCCCGATGACGAGGTGCTTCTGGGGATCACCCGCGAGCAGGTCATCCGCGCCTGTGGTGTCCTCGGTATTTCGGTGGCCTATGAGGCGGTGCAGGTCGAGGACCTCTTCTCGGGGTGTTATGACGAGCTCTTCATCTCAGCGACCAGCATGGCGGCGATGCCCCTCAAGAGTGTCGATTCCATGTCCTTCATCGGCTCCTACGAACGAACCCTTGCCATCAAGGCGTTGGTTCGCTCCTGGGAGCTTGTTTGAGCTAGTGACCACCCTAAGGTGGACAATAGTGGTGTTTTCATCTATCTTTGAAGGGAGCCTTTCCCAGGCTCCCCAACCGTAAAGATAAGCTATTAACTATAAAGGCATTAAACCAATGAAATTTACAGAATTATCCCTAAGTGAGCAGGTGCTCAAAGGTGTTGAGGCAGCAGGCTTCAGCGACTGTACCGAGGTACAGGAGAAGGTCCTGCCCGTCAGTCTGACGGGGCAGGATGTGATGGTCCAATCCAAGACCGGCAGCGGAAAGACCGCTATCTACGTATTGACAATCCTTGAGGCTGCGGCCAAGGCCCGCGCGGAGGGAAAGTCCAACCCCAAGGCCCTGATCATAGCCCCCACCCGGGAGCTCGCCGTCCAGATCGAGGAGGATACGAGACAGCTCTCAGCCTCAATGCCCGACGTGGTTGTGGGCGCCTTCTACGGCGGGGTAGGGTACGGCAAGCAGGATGAGCTCATCGAGAAGGGGTGTGACATCTTCGTCGCTACCCCCGGCCGGATTCTCGACTACCAGAAGATGCACAAGATCGACTTCAGGCAGTTTGACATCTTCGTCATCGACGAGGCGGACCGCCTCTTCGACATGGGCTTCTACCCCGATATCCAGCGGATGTTCAGCCTCCTCAGGCCGTGCACCGAGCGGCAGACGATGCTCTTTTCGGCGA
Source organism: uncultured Spirochaetales bacterium (assembly GCA_937902565.1). Classification (GTDB taxonomy): domain Bacteria; phylum Spirochaetota; class Spirochaetia; order Sphaerochaetales; family Sphaerochaetaceae; genus Sphaerochaeta. Next base: position 3,631 of record CALFMX010000170.1, on the reverse strand, counting down.
CGCTGGGCACCAAGGTGCGCAACCTCGCTTGGTCGTTCATGAATGAGCCCGCCGAAATCGAGGTCGAGCCGGAGGAGATCACCGTCAAGTTGATCACCCAGGAGCTCTACCACATCTCCAAGGCGGAGAAGTTCGGCCTCTTCCTCTACCTCCTCAAGGAGCACAACCCGGGCAACTGCCTGATCTTCACCAACACCAAGGCCCGGTGCATCGAGGTTGCCAAGCGCCTCTCGCTCAACGGCTACCCCGCCAAGTACCTCATGGGTGATATGGTCCAGTCCCAACGCCTCCAGACCATCGATCGGATGAAGGATGGCTCGTTGAACTTCCTGGTGGCCACTGATGTCGCCGCTCGGGGCCTGCAGATCGATGACCTGGAGATGGTCGTCAACTACGATATCCCCGATGATTATGAGAGCTATGTCCACCGGATCGGCCGCACCGCCCGTGCAGGCAAGAGCGGCAAGTCCATCACGCTGGCCGACGAGGAGTACGTCTTCAACCTCGAGGCGATCGAATCCTTCATCCAGATGAAGATCCCGGTGGTCTGGCCCGATATGGACGAAGTCGCCAAGATCGAGGACAAGAGTGCCCACAAGAGCTTCAGGGACCTGGTCAGGAGCGATGAGTACAGTTTTGCCTCCGACCGGAGGCCGACTCGAGGCGGCGGCGCCCGGCGCCCCTCCTCCTCGTCCGGTCGCCCCCGCAGTGGTGGCAGGGGCCAAGGCGGCCCACGTCCGGCACCCAAGAGTGGCCCGCGTCCAGCCCCCAAGGGCGGCCCGCGGCCAGAGCGGCAGCAGGGGAAGGGTCGGCCGAATGAACAGCGAAGGAGCGGTGCTCCCTCGAAGTCATATGCACAGATCCAGGCCCTCTCCCTCGATGAGCGCCTCGCCTACTACAAGGAGCAGTACCAGAAGGAGAGCGGTGCTCCCGCTGCCGCTCCTGTCAAGAGCACCCCACCGCCTGCAAAGCCCAGGGCCAAGGAGCAGACTCCTCCGTCTCAGAAGCGGAAGCCCGCCCAACAGCCTGCCAAGGCTGCAGAGCCGGCCAAGAGCGAGGTGAAGGCGGAGCCCGCCAAGAAGGAGGTGAAGAAGAACTTCTTCTCACGCCTCTTTGGGAAGGGAAAGAAGTAGGATGCTCAGACGTTTCATCAGTTACTACCGCCCCTACAAGGGCCTCTTCTTCCTCGATATGGGGGTTGCGGTCATCGCAAGCCTCCTCTCGATCCTCGTGCCGACCTTGACGCGCCAGCTTCTGCGCGTCGAGATCCCGGAGGGGAACTTCTCCAATATGGTCATCATCTTTGCCATGATGCTGCTCATCTACATCATCATGGCGGTTTGCCAGTACATCCGCATGACGTGGGGGCACATCCTCGGGGTGAAGATGGAGACCGATATGCGCAGTGAACTCTTTGCCCACCTGCAGAAGCTCTCCTTCGGCTACTTTGACAAGAACAAGACCGGCCATATGATGAGCCGGATCACCAATGACCTCTTCCAGATCACCGAGATGGCCCACCACGCCCCCGAGGACCTGATCATCAGCGTGGCCACCATCACCGGCTCCTACATCCTCATGTTCCGCTACAACCCCCTGTTGGCGCTCGTGTCGATGATCCCCCTGCCCATCATGGTCTTCTACGGCATCCACTATGGGCACAAGATGAAGTCGACCTACCGTCGGGTACGGTCGACGGTTGCAGATGTGAACAGCAACGTGGAGAACTCACTCTCGGGAATCCGTGAGGTAAAGTCCTTCGGGCAGGAAACCTTCCAGCAGAAGAAGTTCAACCAGGTCAACGACGTGCTGCGCGACAGCAAGGTCGACCAGTACCGGGTCATGGGCTCCTACCACGCAGGCATCGGCTTCTTCCGCGAGCTCTACTACTTCTTCACCATCGCAGGCGGTGCCATCCTGATCTACTTCGGCAAGGTCGCCTCCTACGACTTGGTCACCTTCATCCTCTACGTCGGGGTGGTCCTGCCCCCCATCGATCGGCTGATCAACTTCACCGAGCAGCTGCAGGAGGGGATGGCAAGTTTCGAGCGCTTCGCCCAGGTCATGGACGAGGATCCTGCGATCCAGGATGCCAAGGACGCCAAGCCCCTGAAGATCAAAGAGGGGACGGTGGTCTTCGAGGATCTTGATTTCAGCTACGAGAGCAGCCCCGATATGATCCTGCGCAACATCAATGTCACCATCGAGGGGGGGACGACCGTCGCCATCGTCGGAGAGAGCGGTGCGGGCAAGTCGACCTTTGCAAGCCTGATTCCCCGCTTCTATGAGCCGACGGCAGGGCGGATCCTCATCGACGGCCAGGATGTCTTCGATGTGCGGCAGAGCTCGCTGAGAAAGAACATCGGCTTTGTCCAGCAGAACATCTTCCTCTTCGATGGCTCCATCCGGGAGAACCTGCGCTATGGTAGCGTTGATGCCACCGATGAGGAGATGTGGCGGGCCCTCGATGCGGCCAACCTCGGAGAGTTTGTCCGCTCCCTCCCCAAGGGGCTCGATACCGAGGTAGGGGAGCGTGGGACGCTCCTCTCCGGAGGGCAGAAGCAGCGGATCTCAATCGCGCGGGTCTTCTTGAAAAACCCCCCGATCCTGATCTTCGACGAGGCGACCAGCAGCCTCGATACCGAGAGCGAGGAGCTGATCGTCGAGGCGTTCGAACGCCTCTCTACCGGTCGTACCGCCATCATCATCGCCCACCGCCTCACCACCATCAGGGGGGCGGACACCATCCTTGTCCTGGATAAGGGCGAACTCGTTGAGCGTGGCACCCATGAGGAGCTCTTGCAGAAGGGCGGACAGTATGCCAAGCTCTACAAGACCCAAGATTTCAGCTAGGGGGAACGTACCCATGAAACCGATCAGAATTGCCTTTGCTGCCCTGTTCATCCTTCCCATCCTCATCCTCTCGCCCCTCTACGCCTTCCTGCCCGCCGCCTTGATGGGCGGGGAGCGCAAGGTGCGCCACCTGAGGCGATGTGGGCACTTCATCGGCAACTCCATCTGCTTCTTCCTCGGTGTCCGTGTCCATGTCGATGGAGAGGAGAACAACCCTGAGGGGGGCAATATCTGCTATATGAGCAACCACCAGTCGATGCTCGACATCGCCGCCTTTGTAGGCGCAGCCAACCTCTGGGCGAGCGTCATCGTCAAGGCGGAGCTCAAGAAGGTGCCCATCGTCAACATGTGGTGCAATGCCATCGAGTGTGTCTACATCGAGCGCAAGAGCCCCCACGATGCGATCAAGGCGATCTTCCGGGGAGTGGAGAAGCTCAAGAGTGGTGGCAACATGCTCATCTATCCCGAAGGCACACGCAGCAAGACCGGAGAGCTCGGGGAGATGAAGAGCGGCTCTCTCAAGCTTGCAACCCGTGCCAAGGCGACCATCGTGCCCATCACGGTCAAGGGGATGCGTCCGGGCCTTGAGAATATCCGGAACTTCAGGATTGTTGACGCCTACGTCTCCATCGGTGAGCCGATCCCCACCGCTGGTCTGGATGATGAGGGGCTCAAGGCCCTCGATCAGGTCGTCTACGGTGCAATCGCCAAGCGATACGCTGAGTTGCCCGGCCGCTCATAACACCGCCATGGCAACTGCCCTCACCATAACCAACCT
>CALFMX010000169.1 GCA_937902565.1 uncultured Spirochaetales bacterium | reverse complement strand
GATCCGCAACATCGGCACCATCGGCGGCAACATCTGCAACGGTGTGACCAGTGCCGACAGTGCCACGACGCTGAAGGCGTTCGATGCCACCCTCGAGATCACCAGCGCCAAGGGGACGCGGGTCCTCCCCTACACCGAGTTCAACCTCGGACCGGGGAAGGTTGACCTGAGGGAGGGTGAGATCCTCACCGGCATCAGGATCGCCCGGGAGAGCTATGAGGCGACACACGGCTTCTACACCAAGTACGCGATGCGCAAGGCGATGGATATCGCCACCCTCGGCTGTTCGGTGAACGTGCGCCTCTCCTCGGACAAGAAGAGAGTCGATCGGCTGCGCATCGCCTTCGGTGTCGCCGCCCCGATCCCGATCCGCTCAGAGAGCGCAGAGCGTGCAGCGGCGGGCCATCTTGTTGATGAGGCACTCCTGGAGCTCGTCGCCCAGGAGTCCATCAAGGACGTGAATCCACGCACCAGCTGGCGGGCTGGCAAGGAGTTTAGGCTCCAGCTGGTCAAGGAGCTGGCACGCCGGTCGACAAAGGCCGCCATCGAGCGCGCAGGAGGTACCATCAATGGCTAACAGAGACGTAACATGCACCGTAAATGGCAAGCAGCGCACCTTCCTCGTCGATGTACGCTCCTCACTCTCCGACATGCTGCGTGGCAACGCAGGGCTCGACTCCATCAAGCACGGCTGTGATGTGGGTGAGTGCGGGGCCTGCACCGTCCTCATCGACGGGCGGCCCTTCAACTCCTGCATCTACCTGGCCATCTGGGCGGAGGGCAAGACCATCATGACCCTCGAAGGTCTCTCGGACGTGAAGGGGGCGATCAGCGATATCCAGCAGGCGTTCATCGATGAGGGGGCGGTACAGTGTGGCATCTGCACCCCGGGCTTCATCATGGCCTCGATCCCGGTCATCGAGGCGGACACTCCCTCCACCCGTGAGGAGATCCGCCGCCAGATCGCCGGCAACCTCTGCCGCTGTACCGGGTACGAGAACATCGTCACCGCCATCGAGAAGACGCAGAAGAAGAGGATCGCAGAGAAGCAGAAGAGCTGATCACCATTCAGCGACAGCATACCGGCAGGCGTGTGGACCACCCCTGCCGGTTTCTTTTGGACTCAGGTAAAACCCAACACTACTCTTCTTCGTCGAACACCAGCACCTCATCAGCTTTCTCAAAGATTTCTTGCCGTACATGGATGTCCACTTCGGTGACGAACCAGTTATTCGCACGGCACAGTTGCATAAACTCATGTATCCGGTTGATACCGTTAAGCTCCCGTAGCGTCACAACCAAAGCGAACGCAAGCCCGCGCCCAGACGTGGCTGGCAGTCGCTCCTTTGTCTTGATGCTGATACCCCAATTCGGTGAAGTCTGGCTCTTTCGCTTACGTGGGCGTGCTCTCTGTCCAAACCCCTCTGAAATATGCTTCACGTTGTCCCACTTGCGATACTTTAAGCGAACATCTCTCTCAAACAATGAGTGCGGCGCATCATCGCCTTGCAGGTTGTTGTCGATTGATAAGATTTTCCCATCAGCCTTCATTCTTCCAAACTGGATGTCCATTTCAGTGTCCGTGTAATCTACTCCCACCACTTCACACAGAGGACCTTGTCGTCATCGGGGGCGTAGTACTCGGCGAGCCTCGCCTCCTCCTTGTAGCCTGCCCGCTCATAGAAGCGGCGGGTCGGCTCATAGAGGGGGCGTGAGGAGGTCTCCACATAGACCCGCTTGCCTCCCATCCCCTTGATGCGCGCTTCGGTCAATGAGAGCAGCTGCCGCCCGATACCCGTGCCCTGCCGATCAACAGCAACGGCGATCCAGTAGAGGTCCCAGCTGACGAGGGTTCCCGGTATCGGGCCGTAGCAGGTGTAGCCCACCACCCGTTCGTCCTCTTCGGCAAAGAGGAAGGAGTAGCCGCTCGCCTCCCCTGTCCTGAAGTACTCATCGAGGAGGGAGACCCCGATCTCGACCTCCTCGCTGTTGAAGAAGCCACTCTCTGTGAGGATGCACTCGATGGAGGCGCGGTCATCTGGGGTGGGTATGGCACGAATCGTCATCCTAAGCCCCCTTGACCAGGCACTCGACCAGGCGCTCATAGGAGTAGCCCGCCTCGGCCGCTGCTGCGACAAAGCCGCTGTCTGCGCTGATGCACGGGTTGCTGTTCAACTCCAGGATGTACGGCCTCCCCTCCTTGTCGACCCGGAAGTCGACCCGGGCATAGCCGCTTGCCCCAAAGAGGGTGTACACCTTCAGAGCCAAGGCGCCGAGGCGATGTACCAACACCCCATCCTCGGCCTCGAAGGCGAAGGTGCGCACTGTGTGCTGGTAGGCAAAGGACTCCTCCTCCCACTTCGCCTCGTAGCCCACCACCCGGGCCCTATCCTCAGGGTAGTCGACAAAGAGCATCTCGGCGGGGGGCAGGAGCACCCCGCCGGGGAGGATGGAGAGGTTGAACTCCCGCCCGTCGATATACTCCTCCACAAAGAGGTCCCCCTCCCTGCAGAGCTCCCTGACCCCCTTGATGGTGTCAAAGGAGCGCACCGACGCCTCGGTAATACCCACCGACGCCTCCTGGGCGCGGGGTTTCACGATCATGGGTCTATAGAGGAAGGCTTTCAACTCCCGTGGGTCAGCCGACTCGATCCACGCCGGTGTGGGCAGGCCGGCAAGGCGCAAGAGGCGCTTCGCCTCCACCTTGTCCCCGCTGAGAAAGAGGGTCCGGCTGGAGCCGCCGCTGCAGCGCATCCCCATCGTTTCACAGAGGAGCGGCACCAGGTGCAAGAGGCGGCTGGAGGCCATGTTCTCCACCAGGTTGAAGACCAGGTCACAGCCAGAGGCGCGGATGCGCCGCTCCACCTGGGTGAGGTTGGGCGACCAATACCCCACCTCCACGCTGTGGCCGAGACGGCGCAGCGCACGCCTCACCGCAGCTACCTGGGCCAGGGTGTCCGCCTCATCCTTGGTTGCCTCACGGGAGACCGGGTCGGTGATGATCATGATGTGCATAGACCAATCCTTCTACACGCCGAAGCCATGATACGGGCGATGAGGTCATCATAGGAGAGACCGTGCATCCGCGAGAGGATCGGCAGGTCGCTGTCGATGGGGTGGAGGCCCGCCAGGGGGTTCACCTCAAGGAAATTGGGGACTCCCCTGCTGTCCATCTTCAGGTCGACCCGTCCGCCATCACGACAGGAGAGGGCCCTCCAGGCAGCGAGGGCGACCGCCTCACAGCGCTCCTTCGCCTCCCCGTCGGCCTTGCGGTACTCCGTCACCTCCAGATACTCCTGCTTGCTCTTGTAGGAGTAGATGCCCCCGTCGCATGCCGAATCGACGACGATCTCCATCACACCGACCGAGGAGGCCTCCTCCCCGGTGCCGGTTATACCGACAGTGAACTCACGCCCCTCCAGGTACTGCTCGACCAATACCGGCTGGGCGAACTGTGCCAAGAGCTGTGAGGTCACCTCACGCAGCTCCCCAACACTCTCGACCTTGCTCAGGCCACTGATACCCATGCCGGTGCCCCCGCCCACCGGCTTGACGAAGAGCGGATAGGCAAGGTCGACGGTGCCAAGATCAGCTGCGGTCGAAATAAGCACACTCTCGGCGGTGGGGACGTTCGCCTCCCGCACCACACGCTTGGCCAGCTCCTTGTGGAGGGTGAGGGCGAGGGTGAAGGAGTCACTGAAGACGTAGGGGATCTGGTAGGCGTCAAGGAGGGCGGGCACCTGCGATTCACGCAAGAGCCCATGAAGACCCTCGGCGATGTTGAAGACGAGGTCACAGCGCCTGCCGTCTGCAAGGTACTCGACGAGGGAGAAGATTGAACCGATGCGCACCGTCTCATAACCGAGGGTCCTCAACGACGCGTCGATGGCATCGATGGTGACGCTGCTGTCCATCTCGGCGATCATCTCCTCACTGTAGCCACGGCTTCGCCACTCATCCTTGAGGTCGTAGGTCAGGGCCACTAGCATTGTGCACACTCCCGGGCAGTCGGATACCGGTAGAGATTGCCCTCCCAGTTGCGCAGGTAGAGGTAGTGCTCATCCTCTCCCACCTCATAGGGCGGGAGGATGGGCACCTTCCCACCGCCGCCCGGGGTGTCGATGACGTACTGCGGCACGGCATAGCCACTGGTGAAGCCGCGCAGGGTGGCCATCAACTCCTTACCCTTGTCGACGGTGGTGCGGAAGTGCGCACTGCCTGCGATGGGGTCACACTGGTAGAGGTAGTAGGGCCTGACGCGCACCTTCAAGAGTGCGTGGAAGAGCGAGCGCAGGGTCTCGGGTGAGTCGTTGATCCCCTTGAGCAGGACCGTCTGGCTGCCGAGGACCACCCCGCTGTCGGCTAGGTCGTTGAACGCCTTGATCGTGCGCTCGCTGAACTCGTCGGGATGGGTTGCGTGCACGCTCAGATAGAGCGGCTTGTACTTCCTGAGGATCGAGAGCAACCCCTCGGTGATCCGCTGGGGCATCACCATCGGGACCTTGGTACCGATGCGCACCATCTCGATGTGGTCGATGGCAAAGAGGGAGGAGAGCAGGTGGTCGAGCACCTCGTCGCTGAGGGTGAGCGGATCGCCGCCGCTGACCACCACATCCCGGATCTCAGGGTGGCTGGCGATGTACTCGATCCCCTTCTGCCAGTGGAAGGAGAGCGCCTCGTTCTGGCCGACGAGGCGTGAACGGGTACAGTAGCGGCAGTAGGTCGAACAGTAGTTGGTGGCCAGGAAGAGGACCCGGTCGGGGTAGCGGTGTACGAGACAGCCGAGGTGTGAGTCATCCCCCTCACCAAGGGGGTCATCGCTCTCCCCCTCGCTGAGTACGGTCTCTGCTATGGTGGGCACGACCGAGCGGCGCAGGGGGCTCTGAGGGTCATTGGGATCGATGAGGGAGAGGTAGTGGGGGGTGATGGCAAATGAGAGCAGGTGGTCCTTCATCTCGAAGGCGGCGCGCTCGTCCTCACCGAGGAGAAGGAAGCGCGAGAGCTCCTCTGCGGTGGTGATACGGTGCAGGAGCTGGAAGTGCCAGCTCTCCCACTCTGCATCACTCGTGTCCGGATAATGGGTTCTCCGGAACGTTGCGATCCTGCCAGCCAATTCTGAGGGGGTGTTTGGGGGGCATCCGGGCCGGCCATTCGCTTGCGTTCTTCCCAGAAGCGGAGGCTCGGCATCATCAACAGACACAGCACCGATATGTTGGGCCATATGCGTCGTCCTTGGCAGCCGAAACACCAGTCATTCAGACTCACTCGGCTACCGTTTTCACTCTACCATCGAAGGGAAAAAAGGTCGCCTGGACCATCTCGGTTTTATGCAAATACTAGCAAAAATTATCGCTCTGGGAGTAAGGGCAATGGAGTAGCTTCACCCCTGCGCCAACGTCGCTGCCATGGCGAGGGGGAGATGCTTTCACCACCGGAGACCACAGGGGGTAACCGGGATCCCCAAACAGTCAAAAATCACATAATTTCTGCAATAAATGTGAGTACAGTCACACTTTTTCTGCTTTTTATGTGATTTCATTGACTTTCTTCCAAAATCAGCCCTATAGTACGATAGGGATTGAGGAGGGTTTGCATGGAACGAAGCGCGATGCAGTCTTTGATCGATTGGAAGAACTCACCCTATCGCAAGCCGCTGATTTTACAGGGGGTGCGTCAGGTGGGCAAAACTTGGTTGCTCAAGGAGTTTGGGCGGAGGTATTATGAGAAAGTCGCCTACTTCAACTTCGATGAGCACCCGGAATATCTGCAATTCTTTGCAGACACCAAAGACATCAGCAGGATCCTGGATATGCTCCAATTCATCACGGGATTTCCCATTACCGAGGGGACCACGCTCATTATCTTTGATGAAATCCAAGAAGCGCCGAATGCCCTGAACGCCCTCAAGTATTTTCATGAGAATGGGAAGGGCTATCATGTCGCTACTGCAGGATCGCTGCTCGGAGTAGCGCTGGCAAAGCCCTCTTCCTTCCCGGTCGGCCAAGTGGATTTCTTGAAAATTCACCCCATGACCTTCACTGAGATGCTGGGTGCGGAGCATGAGGCGGGGTTGCTGGGATACCTGGACGCCAAATCTGACCTTGATCCAATCCCTGAGGCCTTCTTCAACCCCTTGGTGGATCATCTGAAGAGATACTTCATCATGGGAGGGTTGCCCGAAGTCGTATCCCGTTGGGTGAACGAACGCGATAGTGGCCAGATCGATGGAGCCCTCTACGCAATTCTTATGGCGTATGAACGAGATTTTGCCAAGCACCCGGAAGCGAGGGAGTACCCCAAACTGATTCAAATCTGGCAGTCGCTCCCCTCCCAGTTGGCCAAGGAAAACAAGAAATTTTTGTACCAGCTCGTGCGTGAAGGCGCGAGAGCCAGGGAGTATGAAGATGCTGTACGGTGGCTCGTTTCATCCGAGGTGATCACGAAAGTCTCCCGGTGCACAAAGCCTGCCCTGCCTCTCTCCGCATACGATGACCTTGGCGCCTTCAAGCTCTACCCCTGTGATGTAGGGTTACTGCGAAGACTCTCCGGGCTCGACACCTCGACCTTCCTTCATCCCTCACGACTCTTCACCGAGTTCAAGGGGGCGTTTGCCGAGACGTATATACTCCAATCACTGTCGGCGTCGTTCTCCGTGCCGTTGCGTTATTGGAAGAGCGACGACAACCGCTATGAAGTGGATTTCCTCCTGCAATACAAGAATCTGGTGATCCCCATCGAAGTGAAGGCACGTACTAATATCTCCAGTCCCTCGCTCAAAGCCATCAAGCGCTTGGAAGGTGAGGACTTCCCGCTTCGCATCCGATATTCGATGCAGAACCTCACCCTCAGCGGGGATGTCCTCAACATCCCGCTCTTCATGGCCGACCAGAGTGAACGACTCATCACCCTCGCCCTAAAGAGCGTGCTCTAATCGGCGAGGATTTGTGCATATGGCAGGATTTGGCAGGAGAAAAATGATTATGCCGAGAGCCCCGGTAATCCAAGACGCGGATATGGATGCTGTTGTGACCCCAATCTCCATCAAAACCTCTTCCAATGGAGCGTGTCTGATACCAAGGGGGCATATCGGTAAGAAGTGGGCTACATCGCATAATTTCTGCAGTAAATGTGAGTACAGTCACACTTTCTCTGCTTTTTTGTGATTTGAGTTGGCTTGTCGCGCATACCACTTCCATAGTGCGAACGAGGTCAAGGAGGGTTCACATCGAACGCAACGCCCCCTCTGATAGATTGGAAGTGTTCAAACCTTTAGATATGTAGGGGATACGATAGGTTGGGAAAAACATCCCTCCTCAAGGAGTTTGGACAGAGGTACTATGAACGCCTCTCCTACTTCAACTTCGACGAGCATCCAGAAGATGCACAATGAGTAATCCAGCCACAAAAAGCACCTCCCTTCGGTTAAGAGGGCAAACGAAAAGGCACCCTGTTTTCATGGTGCCAAACGGCCGATTGCTTCATTGCAGTATCCGCCCGATACACTGGGATTCAGTGTACAAGAAGATTGCTTACAGTCCGTCAACAAAACCTGATCCTCAAAACTCGGCGCAGATGTCAAAGTGCATTCTATGATGGCGTCCTGGTTAGTAATGTCGTGGAATAACTATTACCGTCAAATACAGTTTCATATTCCTTTGCTTTTTTTGTGTTCCGAGCGGAAGGCCATACTCCGAAAGCTCCCTTTTCATGCAAATAAACGACAGCGATTTTTAACCCCTTATCTGTTAAAGGTTTTGTGCGTAATGAAAAATAAGACATTTCCATGTCGCTTTGATATATGTTGCCTGTGTCGTACTGTGGATATTGTTTGTTAAAATCAACCCGCAGTTTCCCAATGAACTCCAGGATCCCCTTATATGCAAACTGTAGTTCTCCTTGCTGCAATTGGTAAGTATAATCGCTTATCAGTTGATTCAATGATTTCACCATAATCATTGTCAAATACCTGTTCATTCCTCATATTCGATCCTGAAATCCAGATATTTCTTGAATGTGTCCTGTGCAGCAAGACAGGTATCCATCAAATAGCCCTGTTCAGTTCGCCATTGACTGAGTCCACGATAATACAACACCTTCAATTCCTCGTCGATGATACACGGCACGACGTTATTGTGCAGGCACTCCATGCAGGACCCCACCCTCGCCCTAGTTCGCGTTTGAGAGGATCCGGTCCATCTCCTGGTGGACCGCCTCGGTGTAGGGGCCGAAGTCGAAGAGGGGCCGCAGGCGCCTGAAGAGCGGCTTGACGAAGTGGTTGAGCTGGCCCTGGTCCGTCTCCAGGGTCGAAGGGCCCAGAAGCGCCATGACGGTCACGTCGGAGGGGGAGCTGTAGGAACCGACCTCTTCAAAGCCGAACTTGCGATAGAGCTTGATGGTCTTCGCATCGTCGGCGAAGACGTCGATGACCAGCTCCTTGACCCCTAGGGCCCGTGAGAGGAGGAAGACGAGGATGATGAGGCCGATGGAGGCGCTGGTGTTGCGCATCTGCGGCAAGACAGCAAGGCGGATGATCTCGGCGCACTGGTCGGTCTTCAGGACCGGGGTGATATCGAAGGATGATGAGATGGGCAGCGGCCAGAAGTGCTCGCTGGTCATCAGGCTGACGGTCCCCACCGGCTGCAGACCCTTGACGGCGAGGATGTGGATGGCCTTCTCATCCTCGCTGCGGTGGATCGACTCATCGAGGTAGCCCTTCTCGCCGACGAGCACCTTGCGCTGGATGAAGAAGACATCATCGAGCTCGCTCTTCTCGGTGGCGAGGTGGAAGCGGATCTCCTCCCGCATCTCCTCTTTGGAGACGAAGAGGGTGGTGAACTCACTGCCGACGCCCACCTCGCTCTGCACCCTGATACGCCCGCCCATCCGCTCCATGATAGTGTAGCAGTTGGAGAGGCCCAAACCGGTTCCCGACCCCGGCTCCTTGGTGGTGAAGAAGGGTGTGAAGATCTGGTTGATGTGCTCTTCGGCGATGCCATAGCCGGTATCGGCAATCTTCACCTGGACAAACCCATCCTGTTCGAGGCAGGTGAGGGTGAGGACCCCCTCCCCCTCCATCGCCTGCAGGGCGTTGACGAGGAGGTTGAGGAAGAGCTGCTGCAGCTGTGCCTCGTTTGCCTCGATGGTCGGCAGGGCGTGGTAGTTTCGCCTCACCTCGATGGCGCTGTGGTCACTGCCGCGCTGGGCGAGGCGCAGGGCGAACTCCAGCGTCGGGATGAGCTCCACCGGCTCGCTCTTGACGCTCTCGTTCGTGCGGCTGTAGATCGCCAGCTCCTTGATGACGTTGCTCGCCCCCTTGGCATAGGAGAGGATGTCAGAGAGGTACTCCCGGCTCTCCTCATCCCGCTCGTCGCTGAGCATGATCTCGGCGGTCCCCACGATTCCTGCAAGGGGGTTGTTCAGCTCATGGGCGATGCCGCTGGCCAGTGTCCCGATGCCTGCCATCTTCTCGGTGCGGACCAACTCCTGCTGCAGGTGGCGGTGTTCGGTGACGTCGGCGATGATCTCGATGAAGACCGGACGGCTGCGGTCGGCCGAACGCACCGAGTGGAACTGGAAGGAGAGGTAGCTGTTGCCGATCTCCACCTCCTCCTCCTGCATCGCCCCGGTGTGGATGCACTCAAGGCCGAGGCAGTGGGAGCAGGGGCGGTCTCGGCCGAAGAGTGAATCGTAGCACTTCGACCCGATGAGCTCGTCACGCCCCTTGCCGACAAAGCTCAGCGCCGCGGTGTTGGCCTCGTTGATTATGTAGTTGTTGTCGATGAGGCAGACCGGGCTGGCGATCCCATTGAAGATTGCCTCCAGCTTGTTGTTGCTCATCACCAGCTCCTCCCCCTGGACACGGAGGCGCTCGAAGGAGAGGGCGTTCTCCAGGCTGAGGCTGCAGTGGGAGGCAAGGATCTCGAGCGCCTCGCGCTCGATCTCGCTCATCACCGTCGCCTGGCGGTCATACCCGATGAGGATGTAGCCGCACACCTCGCCGCGGCAGGCAAGCGAGATGATGACATCCACCGGTGGGATCTGGCTGCTGATGGTCCACGGGGTATCATCACCCTTGGTGTAGACCACCGTCGTCATCTGGCGCTGCAGGGCGGGGGGGAAGGTCATCTCCACCTCCGACCCCACCTCAGTGCAGGAGGGGCACCGCGCCTCGGCGATGAGGAAGAACTGGCTGTCGCTGCGGTTACGGCGGGCGACGAAAAGCACCCAGTCGCTCTTCATGCCCGAAGCGAGGCTCTTGACCACCTCATCACCCAGCTCATTGAGGTTCACGATCATCGTCAGGCGCCGGCTCAGCTCCCGGATTGTCTTCTGGTAGGGGTGACGACGGGGGAGGATCACCGTATCGATGAGGTAGAGGAGGAGGTTTCTCAGCGGATGGATGATGATGATGGTGGAGACACCGAGGATGAAGGAGAGCTGGAGGATATTGCCGACATTGAAGCGGGTGCTGAAGTGCTGGATGACCAGGAAGATGAGGAGGAAGGTCAGGGAGGCGACGGCCACCAGGATGGTCGAGTAGAGGAAACTGATGGCCACCTTCGAGTAGTTGATGAGCTTGTACTTGTAGATCGAGTAGAAGATCAGCACCGCGTTGACCGCGGCGGCGAAGATGTCGATGGGGTACTTGCCCAGGGTGGGAAAGAGGTTCATGAAGATGCCGATGAGCATGACCAACACCCCGACCAGCGGCAGGGTGATGTTCTTGCGTACCTGCTCCCCTCCGCGCCAATCGGCGCCGAAGAGGAGGAGCACGATCGTGAGGACCAGGTAGGCGTAGCTGAGCGAATAGGCGGACATCGCCCCATCGGCGAGCTGGTAGTAGAAGATACCATCGGCAAACCCGGCGTCACTGACGATCGAACCGGTGAAATTGAGGTGCATCAATGGTATGATGAGCACGTAGCTGATGTTTATGAGCAACCGCACCGCCTTGTTGCGGATGGAGAGGATGTCGAGGACGAAGGAGCAGAGGGGAAAGGGGATGGCGAGCAGGCCCAGGAGCATGATGCGGTTCCAGAAGAGTGGGGTCATCACGGGGCTGTTGAGGTGCATCATCATCGAACCGAAGGACCAGATGGAGAGCAAGATCATGTAGAGCTGGAAGGACCAATAGTAGCGGTCTTTCTTGTATTGGAAGAAACCAAAGATAACGAATGAAACGTAGAGCACAAATGCGACAGCGGGTATAATCGTGGATACATCAAAATGCATGGAATGCCTCTTTTTTCTTTAACTTTGGCGTGGTTTGTATTAGTATAAAGGCGATATATGGACTTAATCAAACTATTTCTACTCGGAGCAAGTGGGTATTTGCTACTAGGCTTGTTCGACCTGGCCCAAATCAGAAAAAAGGGGCTCCTGGGTCGTCTTCTCTCTGTCGGTTTCCTGGTTACTGCCCTGCCCTACCCCCTCATGCTCATCCGATACAAGAGCCCGCACCCGCCCCTGTTAGGGATGGCCCTGCTCACCATGGTCATTGCCTCGGCTCTGGCCACCATCTACGTCGCGGCGCTGGAGATTCCGCTCTCCCATACCGGCGCAGGTGAAGTCTACTGCCGGGGCAGCTATGCACGCGTCCGTCACCCGGGCTTTCTCCTCCACCTCGTATTCAACGGCCTCTTCTCCCTCTACCTGTACGATAGGGCGGTCGCCGGCCTTTGCCTGCTATATGTGGCATGCAACCTGCTCCTGGTCACCATCGAGGATCGGGTCTTCTTTCCCCGACTCTTTTCAGACTATGATCACTATACGACAACTACCGGGTTCCTCCTACCAAAACGACGAGGTCACAGATGAGCTATCATATTGTTACAACAGATGACGAGGCGGCAATCCGCAAGGTACTGGGCATCATGCTCACCCGTGCAGGGTACGAGGTGAGCACCTGCTCCCAAGGTGCGGAGCTGCTTGCCCTCCTCGCCCAACGCCCGGTCGATTTGATCCTCTTGGATATCAAGATGCCGAAGATCAACGGTCTGGACCTCCTGGTCCAGATCAAGCGCGAGTGGCCCCATATCCCGGTGATCATGGTCACCGCCTTCGGCGACCTGGAGACCGGTATCAAGGCGATGCGTCTGGGTGCGAGCGACTACCTCACCAAGCCGGTCGGCCAACAGCTTCTGCTCAAGACCGTCGACGAAGTATTGCACAACACATCAGGGCCGCAGATGCACCAGACCGAGCAGCAACTCAGCGAGGCGCTGTCGACACTGCGGGATGTACGCATGGGGACGCTTGAGGCGTTCAGCGAGACCCTCGCGCAGAAGGATACCTATACCAAGATCCATAGCCTTCGGGTGCGTGACCTCGCCGTAGCCATCGGGAAGGCGATGAAGATGAGCCAGGATTCTCTCGATACCCTTGCCGGGGGAGCCCTCCTCCACGATATCGGCAAGATCGGCATCCCCGAGGAGATCCTCAACAAACCGACCTCCCTCACCGCCGAGGAGTACGAGATGGTGAAGACCCACCCCGAGATCGGGGTGAGGATTGCCAGCCACCTCTCGCAGCTCGATCCGTTCTTGCCGATCATCACCAGCCACCACGAGCGCCTCGACGGGACAGGCTACCCCCACGGCCTCAGTGCAGCCCAAATCCCCATGGAGGTGCGGATCATCAGCCTTGCCGACGCCTTTGAGGCGATGACCGCGCAGCGTCCCTACCGCGACGCATTGCCCATCGAATTCGCCCTCGAAGAGCTGAAGGCCAACAGCGGAACCCAATTCGACCCCCGCCTGGTCGACCTCTTCATCGAGGAGGAGCTCTTTCACCTATAGTGTGATACAATGGAGCCATGCCGCTCTACATAGTCCATGATGACATCACGACCATGAAGACCGACGCCATCGTCAACGCCGCGAACACCGCCTTGAGGATGGGCGGTGGGGTGTGTGGCGCCATCTTCAGGGCGGCGGGCATCGAGGACCTTGGCCGTGCGTGCGCCCCACTCTCCCCCATCAAGACCGGAGAGGCGGTCATCACCCCAGCCTTCGCCCTGAAGGCCTCCTACATCATCCACACCGCAGGTCCGGTCTACCGTGATGGCAAGAGTGGAGAAGCAGAGCTGCTCGCCGCCTGCTACCACAACAGCCTTACCCTCGCCAAGGAGCACAACCTCACCTCCATCTCCTTCCCCCTGATCGCCAGTGGCATCTTCGGCTACCCGAAGGATGAGGCGCTCGCTGTCGCAACGGCCACCATCGAGACCTTTCTCGCCAAAGAGGCTATGGAGGTCTACCTTGTGCTCTTTGACTGACCGAAGGGGTTTCGTACACGCACACAAGCGGAAGGCCAGCGTTCAAAACGAATGCTGGCCTTCATCTCTCTGTGAGCCTGTCATGGTATCGCTCACAGGTTTTTCAGAATCCAAACGCCAGGGCGCCTCCGTCTACAGCATAATCGACACCAGTGATGTATGTAGCATACTCAGAGAGCAGGAATGCGACCATCCCACCGATATCCTTTGTGTCACCGAACGCATGGACAGGCATCCGAGACAGGATCTGGGCCTTTCGTTTTTCATCCATGACGCTCTTGCTCATCTCTGACGGAAACCAGCCCGGAGCTATGCTGTTGACCGTGATATTGTCATTTGCCCATTCGACGGCCAGAGCACGCGTCTGAGCCAAGATAGCGCCCTTGCTTGAACAATAGGGGACTACCAGTTCAAATCCAAGATGCGCGGCCATACTGGAAATATTGATAATCCGCCCTTTGTTTGTAGACTGCTTCAAATACGGATAACAGATACAACTGAGACGATACGGTGCAAACACATTGACGAGATGAACAAGCGCGAACTCGTCATCTGTGATCTCCTCAGCCCTGCGTTTGATGGTAATCCCTGCATTGTTCACCAAAAAATCCAGCTTCCCTTCTTTTAGAACGATATCGTCAACCACTCTTTTCATGGCATCGCTATCGGTGACATCGCCCTGAACGTGAAGGATACGATCACTTTTCGGGTCGGATGCATCCTTCGGGGATCCCGTTCTACTTATGCAATACACGGTATGCCCGTTCGAAGCAAGAACATGAGCGATTCCCAAACCGATGCCACTTGACGCGCCTGTAATAATCCCTACCATGTCTACCTATCTCTATAAAATTCCAAATGTTTCGAATGCCGTCGTCGACGACATCCCTTCCTCAATGGCCTTACGGACAAGCTTCTCGCCGGCAGCCTTCTCAAATGCCTTGGAAAACACTTCCTCCTTCATGTGTTGGGGCACAATGAGCACGCCATCCATGTCTCCAAACACAATGTCTCCAGGCCGAATCGTGACCTGCCCGATCTCTATCGGACATCGATACGCTATCACTTGTGTTCTCACGGCACTATCCTGGGCATATGAACCGGCGCTGAAGACCGGCCAGTTTTGCTCAAGGACCTGGGGGGTATCACGGTGGTACCCATCCACGACAGCACCGGTGGCCCCTCGCATTCGCGCAGTGGCGGTAAGCAACTCCCCCCAATAGGCACAACGGCGAGTCCCGCCGGTGGCGATGTAAATCTCGTTCTCCTGAAGCTGGTCCAACGCCTCGGTCAACAAA